>JACQQN010000025.1 GCA_016206995.1 Candidatus Omnitrophota bacterium
AAAATTGCGGCACCCTTTGCGTAAAAGCGCGCAATATAATCATTCAAAATATACACTACTTGCTCGGCTTCCGGAACCGCAAGCGCTCCACCCGCACAAAAGTCATTTTGGACGTCGACAGCAACTAATGCTGAAGATTTATTGATTTCGACTGCCACGGCCGGGTTTCCAATGATAATAAAAAATTAAAACCGAAACGGCACTAAACAAAATAACATTCGAGAAGCCAAACAATTTGAATGCAATGTCCTGAGACAAAATTGCTTTCGGCGTCATCAGAAGCGTACAGACCCAAACGCCGCCAGTCCAAATGAGACTGATGTCGTCTGAACGTTTGCGTTTCAAAAGGCGCATGATCATCGGAATATTAAAAAAAGGCATTAAGAATGCCGCGAACGTGCCGACCCAGTCGATCAAAGTTGTTCTCCTTTTAAAACTTCAGGAAGCGGCGAAGCGTCAATCCGCATACCGCCATCATGTTCAATGCGTATTGTATAAATGGAACCCGGTAAAAACATGGATCCCGGCGCTTCAATCTGTGCATTTTTGATTCCCGAGTGCTCACGCGCTTTAGGATCAAGCGCATACTTCCAAAATTCTTCCCATAATTTTTGTTCAAACTCATTTTTAACACCAGAGACTTTGTAACCTTCTGGGACTCCGGAAGTTTCGGCTAAATTATAAACCTGGGTATTGGCACCATCCAGCATAAACACTTTGAGGAAAAGATAAGCACTCTTTCCGCGAAGTTTATCTCCCGCTTCAACCAGCTTGTCTTCAAACCGAATCACTAAAGATTGAAATTGGATAATATTTCCATGAAAGGTAAAGTAGCGGGGTTGAAGCGGCTTGTTCTCAGCATCGTACTCAAGAAATTTAATTGTCGTCTCAACGGATTTTGTTTGCTCGTTGAAAATACTTTTGGTGACGAGTACTTCTGCTATCCGGGAATCAGCTGAGAGTCTTCCGATCACCTTTTTCAAAACATGGCGCTCTTCAATCCGTTTGGCGATCCAGAAAACACCTTTCCCAACAACAAAAAGAAAAACGAGTGCGAAGAGAATGGTAATGATACGTTTAAGATGTTTCATTTGAAATAACCGAATTCCTTATTGATCCTCTTTTGTAAAAGGAAGTTTGATCTTACGAAGGTTGCTTGTTAAATCCTTGGTGGTTTCCGTCAGCGCTCCAGTTGTTTTCTGCACAGTTTCTACTGGAGACGTGATCGCCTCGGTAACACCCGTTAAACCTTGCTGGGCTTGTAGCATTGCGTCTTCTGCCGCTTTCTTTGACATTTCATAAACATCTCCCGTCATGCCCTTCAAGCTATCAAAATTGAAATTGGCAAGAGACCCAATGGTTGTATTCCTAAGCGCTTCAACGAGAATCAAGCTCACAAGCGCGTTGGGATCTGTGATGTTCGTGTAGTGTTTGTCGATATTGACATTAAAATCTTTTGTCAGCGTGGAACCAAACATGGAATAATCTCTAAAAACTACTCTTCCGATTTTGAGGTGAAAGCGATCAATTTGAAGCGCAGGTGCTTTCCCAGCGGGCCGCCCTTGGCGAGCCTCGCCAGCAGCGGGTTTTGCGGCCGCCGGTTTTGATGTTTCTTTTTCCGTCTGAGCTTTTTTAACCGGTTTTAGCGAATTGAGGTTGAGTTCTCCCTTCTCGTTCCGAATAACAATCACTTCTTTTAAGTCAATTGCGAGGTCTTCAAGATGAACTTTTCCTTTAAAAAAACCAGGCAAGTCATAATTCGCATAAAGTTCTGGAAGCTCCACCATTACCTTTTCGCGGTAATTGCCAGGATTAAAAAGCTGGATGTCTTTTGCCCGCACGAATGTTTTTCCAAAATCAAGGTCAATGCTTCCAACGCCCAAATTCATGCCGGTTGCTGCATGAACACCCTTTTCAATAGCGATTTTTGCAATTGCGTTTCTCATTAAAAAAAGAGCTGCTACGAGAACAACTAATCCGATCAGAATTCTTGATAAGATTTTCATTTTAATCTCCTATGACGCGTTGATAGTTTCAAATATAGTTCTTCAAATGCTCTAGCTATTTTAATCTGCAGCATGAAAAAACGAAAGTGAATTTCTCAAAATCTTCCGGAACTCAAAATTAAAACCGGATGATGTCGCCTTCATGAAAAAGAGAGAGGAAAAGAAGAAGGTAATCTTTGAGGTGGCGCGTTAAGAGAAAATTTTGACGCACATGTTCACGGCCGTTTTCACCAAGCTTCTTTGCATAATCGGAATTTTGCAAAAGCTGCTTAATGGCATGGGCGGCTCCATCCACACTATGGCAAAGCAATCCGGAATATTTGTGCGTAATCTGAAGCGTAATGCCGCCCACCCCTGATGCAACAACAGGTTTTCCTTTCCACAATGCTTCCGTCACCGTTAAACCAAAACCTTCTTTAAGCGATTTCTGGACGACGACTGCAGAGGCTCGCTGAAGCGCATTGATTTCAAGGTCGCTTCCCGATGGAATTGCGAGAATATGAATGTCGGGGTTTTGTGCGGCGCGCTCTCTCGTTTTCGCAAGCACTTCAGTTGATTCCGGGTCATCCGTTGCTTCACCGCCCGCAAGGACCAATTGACAATCGATGTAACGATAAACCTTCTCAAATGCTTCAATCACACCTAAAGGATCTTTCAAATAGTCAAACCGTGAGACTTGAGTCACCATCGGCTTTTCTGGATCCAACTGATATTTTTGAAGAACCGACTGGATAAAATCACTCGAAAGCTCTTTATTTTTGTCACTCAAAGGATCAATCGAAGGCGCAATCAAAAATTGACGGATCGAGAGAGGCTGGCTGAAGCTCGGCGCTGAAAAAACGGCGGCGTTATACCGGTCGATATACTTTTTTAAAAAATTCCAAACTCGGGGGTTGGGATTGGAAACGTCAATGTGACAGCGCCAAATCCATTTTTTGGCGGAACTTTCTCTTTGGTCGACAAGTGTGATCGGTTGCGGATCGTGGATGAAACAAACTTCGCCATTCGAAAGTTCCATCATTTTTTTGTTCATCTCACCCGTTTCGAGGAACACATCGAAATCTTCCTGCCCAATTTCTTCTTCTTTGCCGTGCAAGGCATTATGAAACTTCTTCGTTACCCGGTAAAACTTTTCTCCGCCTTTGATGACATCCCAGCGGGCATTCACACCAAGTTCCTGAAGAAGCGGGATCATCCGATTCAAAATTTCGGCAACGCCACCACCTACAGATGTTGAATTAATATTTTGAATGGTCCAACCTTTCGTTTTCTCAGCCAACAGATGAAGCTCTTCAATAACTTGGCTTCCAATTACTGGTTCGTATTCTTTGAGAGGGTGAAGTGCTTGCATGTTTTAGATTTACCTTTTTAGTCTGCGTTCGATTAATTGAATCATTTTCCCACGAAGTCCCTCCATCGTGTGTGTATAAGGATCGAGCCGTTCAATCTTCTTTGCGAGCTCTTTTTCTTTGAGCGAAGTTTCAAACCACAGCGAAAAATCATTGGTTCCCTTCTCAAGACGAAGTCTTGCTTCAAACATATGAAAATAAATCGAATGAATCGTTACTTTCTTGAGGACTTCTACAAATTCAGCTAGCGAAGAAACAACATAAGGGGTAGGAAAAACAAAGCTGCACGCTTTGATGAAATGAAATTCTCTCCCCTCATCAGATTCTCTAAGTGACCTTTTGGATTTTGCTAAAAAACTCTCTATCGTTTCTGCAATTTTCTCTCGAAGTGCACGAATGCTCGAAAACTCACAGGTATTGATACTGGTTAATCTTTCGCCAAGCTCAATTTCATTGAGTGCTTCTGTTACCCAATATGCAAAATCATTTGGTGGTTCGGGAGAAAGATATTGATGCTGCTGCAAAAAGTGATGCGTATGGTAATAAATGACAGACCCTGATACAGTTTTAACATGCTCAAAAAGCTCGGTTAGATTTCTTGCTTTCAATCCTGTGAGTTCTGGCAGTTGAAGATGTGTGAAAAATTGGAACGTCTGAGGTGTGTTCACAGTTTCTAAGTCAGCTATTGTGACTCGCCCTGGTTTTTTTCAATAAAGTTACGAAACGCTTTAAAAATATATTAACTTCCGCCGGCGATTTAAGATGAAAATGGGCTTTGCTTCGCCTAGTTGGCTGGTTCGTTACCTTTACCGAAAATCCGTTTTTTCTAACTATCCGAAAAGCATCCTCATCAGTTTCATCATCACCAATATAAATAGGAAAAAACTGCTTTCCATTTTCACGGGATATTCGTTGCAAAATTAATTGAACAGCGCTCCCTTTGTTCCAACCGGTATCAGGTCGTATTTCCCACACTTTTTTCCCCTTCCGGATGATAACCCACTTTCTTTTTACATATGATTTTACCACAGCTAAAAATGCGCCACGTGCCAAATTTATTTTCTTGGTGGAGAGGTTTTTGTAATGGATGCTCAGTGTCAAACTCTTATTTTCTACAAACACACCGTTGAATGGCTCAAAAACCACTTTAAATTTCCGTGCTAACCTGAAAAGCTTCCCTTTAAAGCGTTTTGCTTCTGCGTTGACATAATGGATGGATGGACCTTCAATCTCGAGACCATGATTTCCAACGTAATTTAATTGTGACACATGGACAAGC
>JACQQN010000029.1 GCA_016206995.1 Candidatus Omnitrophota bacterium
ATTTTTTCTGGGACTGCTTCAATCACAAGATCAACGTCTTTAAAAGCTTCAATCGTCGTTGTCCCACTCACAAGTGCAATTTTCTTCTCGGCTTCCTCGGGTGACATTTTCCCTTTTTCAACACGGCGTTCATAAATTGCCCGGATTTTTTTAAGACCACCATTCACTAATTCTTGATTCACATCCTTTAAAACAACAGGGATTCCAGCATAACTAATCACTTGGGCAATTTCTGCACCCATAATCCCTGCCCCGATCACACCCACTTTATAGATATACATGAATTTTATTTTCTCTCGATAACAATTGCGCCGCCTTGCCCCCCGCCAACACACATCGTTGCCAGACCAAGCTTTAAGTTTCGGCGTTTCATTTCATAAAGTAATGTGGTAATAAGTCTCGCGCCCGTTGCGCCAACAGGGTGGCCCAGTGCAATTGCGCCGCCATTGACATTAACAATGTTACGGTCAAATTGCATAACACGCTCGCACGCTATGAACTGTGCCGCAAACGCTTCGTTGAGTTCGATGAGTTGAATATCTTTCAATCTAAGGTTGGAACGCTTGAGCGCAACTGGAACTGCACACGCAGGACCAATTCCCATTCGCTCTGGTTCCACCCCTGCGAAACCATAACTTCGGATATATCCAAGCGGATTAAAACCAAGTTCTTTTGCTTTTGCTTCGCTCATAACTAAAAGCGCAGAGGCGCCGTCAGAAATTGGGCATGAATTCCCCGGAGTAACTGTTCCATTCTCACGAAAGACAGTGGGATATTGCGAGAGGATCTGCTCTGTTAAACCGACGTTAATTCCTTCGTCTTCTGAAAAAATTTCAGGAGGCATTTCCTTGCCCGCAACCTTCTTTGGAATATTCACCTTTACGATTTCATCTTTAAACTTACCTTCTCGAGTCGCACGAAATGCTCGTTGATGAGAAAGGATGGCAAACGCATCTTGTTCTTTTCGAGAAATTTTAAACTCGGCTGCTAAATTTTCGGCGGTCTCACCCATAATTTGATTACAGATAGGATCCGTCAAACCCTCCCAAAGCGAATCAATCATCGTCGAATGCCTTAATTTCTTCCCGAAACGGAGATCGCGATTCACATAAGGTGCTTGAGACATGCTCTCAGCACCCCCCGCGATAACGACTTCAGCTTCTTCACAGGCTATCATTTGATAAGCAGACACCACCGCTTGCAATCCAGAAGCGCAATTACGGGCTACGGTAAAAGCAGGGGTTTTGTAAGGAATTCCCGACATCAAACTAATCACTCGAGCAACGTTTGTGGCATCACTTTGCTGAGCTACGCAGCCAAAAATAACTTCTTCCACAACTTCAGGCTTTAATTTGGTGCGGTCGAGAAGTGCTTTAGTTACTACTTGTCCCAGCTGTTGGTTGGTAAACCCTCTGAGGGCACCACCCAAAATACCTTGAGGTATCCGAACAGCGTCAACGATCACAATTGGTTTATGAGTCATAAGAACCTATTTTAAGAAGTCTAACATAGGGGTTTCCATCCGTCAAATCAGAGCATTTTAGAGAAATTAATCGCTGATTAACTTCTTGATCTCACCAATACGTTCACGAGTTTCATCTTCCCCGCACTGCACAAATTTCTCATGGGAGAAGAATTCTGCCCAATGAGCATCAACTACAACCGGATGGAGTGTGATATCTGCCTGCTGTGAAGAAGCTTCCGCCATTCCGTACTCCATAAATTGAATCGTCTTCATGAGAACGTTAAAAATATTGGCGCTTTGTTTGTTCGAAACTTTTTTCCTCTGTTCATAAAAAAGTTTGGTTAGAATATTTTTTCTCTGAACCAAATCATTTATCTTTTGCCGCTTCTTTTGAATTGCTTCAAGTCGTTTGAAATGGTCATCTGGCGATGGGAGTACATTAACCGCAATTACTTTCTTCGCACCATAACGATTCAGCGCTTGTACCGGTAATGGATCGGAAATTCCTCCATCGATTAAGTACTTGCCGCCCCACATAAAAGGACGAAAAATTCCTGGAATTGAAATGCTTGCACGAAGTGCGTCCAAAAGCAGCCCTTCATCAAAAATAGCAGGAAAACCGGTTGCCAGATCTGTTGCTACGATTTTAGTTGGAATTCTCAAATCACGAAATGTCACCTTGTCGATGTGCTGCTTTAAGAACCGAACCACCTGATCTCCCTTAAAAAATCCGCGGTGAGCCGCCGACAAATCATGGAAGCCAAAAAGTTTGAAGAAGGTTGTCCGCCGATTAAGTGTCCGCAAAATTTCAACCAGCTGATCCGCTGTAATTCCAGCTGCCCACATACCCCCCATCACGGCACCGATACTCGAAGCAGCGATAAGGTCAATTTCGATCCCCTCCTCTTCAAGCACTTTAAGGACTCCAACATGCGCATACCCAAATGCAGCGCCACTACCTAAAGCCAGTCCAACTGTTTTACCCGATAGCTCTCGCGCCAAAAAACGCACCCGTCTCGCGTATACTGCATTGGGATCGATAGGATGAAAAGATGAAGGTTCATACGCGAGTTTTCCCTCAAGTTGTTCTGTTTTGGGAAGAACCGCAAAAACTGGTAACGTTTGCTCATGGATATCAAAACTTATTAGCGACTCAATTCCGATACTGCGATCATCCTTTGCATGCAGCACCATACGAATTTGATCTTGGGTAAAGCCAAACGAATCTTTAAAATCTTTAATCATAAGTTTTGACTTTTCCGTGTCCTTATCGTCATCATCGACTAGATAATAAACAATATCAGATTGTTGAATTGCTTTTCGAATAAGCGGTGTAATTTCAGCAGGTAAATCAATTAAAATAAATTGATAGTGCGACAAAAAAAACGTAAGAACGCGGGCAAGTTTCGTTTCCGAATCTTTGAGTGAGTCATCGCTGGCAATCCTAAGGACATGAAAAGAGGCTTGATCTTTTACAACACATTCTGCAATTTTTGAGGTTTGCACAAATTCAAATTTTGATAAAAGAAAAGTCTTCATTCGCTTCCATCCCTGCTCGCTCTCAGAAATTTCCCCAAGATTACTTAAATCAAGCAACACAACTTTTTTTTGTGTCGTCTGACTAAGTGCATTTGCCATTTGAATTGCAAACATGCTGGTTCCAATTTTGGGCCGTTGATGGGTAAATGAAATAATTTTTGCTTCACCCGACAACACACGTTCATTACTTGCCGTTAACCGATAACCGAGTGTTCGACTGATGTGAAGGCTTAAGGAAGGAATTTCTTTGAGTAGCAATAAAAAATCTTCTTTTTCAATCTTTAAGACAATGGAATCGTTTTGAACCTCCATTGTTACGCTATGATTGCGGTTTGTTAAAATTGATGTTTCGCCAAAATAATCACCTGGGTGAAGATGATTGATCACATCACCATGATCGTTTAGGATCCGCAGGCGACCTGTCAGAATTAAATAAAACGCATTAGCAGCCTCCCCACAGCGATAAACAAATTCACCTTTTTTCAATTCAAAAAGGCGCACTTTACTTTCAACTAAATTAATCTCGGAGGGACTCAACTCGGCGAAGATAGGAAAGAAAGTAATATCGTATTCACGTGTTGTTTGAACTTTCTTCTTAAAACCGAACCAAGCCATAGTATAAACTCATTGTTGTTTTATTATTTATCGGCTAACGGATTGGAAATTGTAGGAGTTTTACAACTGGCTGAGAGAGAATGCACCAGCGCAAGCTGAAGATTCTTGCTGACAATTCAAATTACGACGTCATTCAAGCGTGGGAAGCTCTGGGTCATTAAAATCATTAATTTTAGTTTCTAACCAATGATTATATGCGTAATCGAGAACTCGAAACTTGTCTACCGGATCAATCGCAACAAATTGAATCCCCGAATCAACTCCATCGGCCTCTGCTTTTCCACGCGACCAGACTACTTTACCTGATGTGTGAATTGGGCGTGGGTCATCTGGCAAATCAATCTCAAGGTTCAAAAGGGATCCTTGTTCAAGTGAATCAACCGAATTGACACAGATTCCATCGCGCGAAACATCTTTTGTGAGCGCAATAACAGCAGCCTTTTTTTGCTTTTCATCGCTATTGCCAAACTTAACACTCATGTATGCATCAAAACGTTTAAATTTTCGTCGTTCTTTTTCCATTTTGTCCTCCTGCACACTTCTGTGCTTTGAGGTTACTTTCTTGACTATTCTTTCGGCTTGATTAGTACACGCATTAAATTTATTTTTCAGTAACGTTTTTTATTCCCATGTAAAAAAGTATAACATCAGTTCGCTTTATTTCAAGTGATGAGCGGTAGTTTTAACTAATTAAGTGGTTATATAATAGTTTTAATAAAATTTTAATGATATAAATACTTACATTTATTGAACTTAGAAGAGGAGTTACTAAATATAGAACTTCAAGTCGTTCGAAAATTAACGAACTGAATTGGGACGGTAAAAGTGGAATTTCGAAGGTTTTGCATCACCGATTGAAGATCGTCCTTACTTTTTGAAACCACTCGAACCTTTCCGCCTTGGATGCTGGATTGAACCTTAAGCTTTAATTCTTTAATCTGTTTCACGATTTCTTTTGCATTTTCTTGCGGAATTCCTTGAATAATTTCAGCAGATTGGCGAATTGCACCATCGAAAGCCTTCTCTTCAGTTAAGTAACGGAGTGCTTTTTGTGGTACAGAACGCTTTGCAAGCTTCGTTGCTAAAATATCCTTCAAATTTTTAAGTCTGAGTTCATCATCACCCAATAGCACAATTTTTTTATCAGTTCGGTTAAAAGAAACCGTGGCCTTACTTCCTTTAAAATCAAATCGATTTGCTATTTCTTTGAGAGTCTGATTGACAGCGTTATCTATTTCTTGCAGGTCAACCTCGGAAACAATATCGAATGAGCTTTCGGTTGGCATACAACTACTTGCTTGAAATAAAGTGTGTTTGGATTACCTTCTTAATTCTTGCTTCTCCCTTTTCGGTTAATCCAATAAATTCAATTCCAGTATCATGAGCTATTTTAGACGTCACCAAATTACGGCTTTCAACCATCCAAACAACGCGCGCGCGGCACGCGAGCGGTTCGCCGCCATCACTCAAATCAAGTTCGACATGAATTTTTGAAAACTTTGGTAGCGGTTCGTCCAATACCACGCAAATACCTCCGATACCTATATTTTCGGTTCGAGCAGTAATTTGCTTTTCTTCAACAGCATCCAGTCGCTTGATAGAAATCAAACATCCCGTGTGGACTCTTGGAAATTTACGACCTTCAAAACCATCCCACATAAATCAAAGTCTCCGAATATAGGCGTCTAAAAATTCTTTTGCAGCTGGGAGTGTTTTAAATTGGGTGAGAGAATTTTGTGCTTCATTATAAGTTTCGTATTTACCAATCAAAACAATATAAAATCTTGGTTCGCTACCACTCGGATCTCGTTTTGGGAATCCTTCATAATATGCAGGCAATTTAAGCGCCTGTAACCGCTCAATCAAATTCTGCGCGTCTCTTTCTTGACGGTAGGTACATACTTGAATCGCAAAAATCCGCTCCGCCATCCCAACTTTTTCCTGCTCAATTTGCTTTGGTGGACCATTACCACTTAATTTCTGTCCTCCGCTAATCACCTGAACTTCTTCAGAACGCCCTTCACGACGTGTAGTTTTAATTCCTCCTAATGCACTTGATGCTCGCGATGTTTCCGAGGTGTGAGCTATTTGTTTCTGAGAAGTCACAGGCATTACTGTTACCTGTAAATCAGATTTCGCAGCCTGATCTACAGCAATTAAGGGCGGGCGCAACTGATGCTGGTCTGAACGTGACCATTGCCAAAAAGATTGACTGGCAAATACAGCCAGCGCAATGATTGCGACCACAGAACTCACAATCCGCCAAGAAATCCTCCGTCCAATGAGACCCCATACGGCCGTCTGGTGGCTTTCTTTTGTCTTTTCAAATTTTTGATTTGAATTCTCTGATAAAGCCTGTGGTTTTGTTACCAGAACTTGTGACTTTTTCTGAGATGCTTCTGCTACCTTTGGGAAACCGACTGAAGGCTCTATCTCTTCAAGCTTTCTGGAATTAAACGTTGGGCGGGAAAACTTTCTCTCACTTACCTCTTCTAAAACTTGTGCGGCTTGATTGTGTTTGTGATAATTGCCATACAATTTTTCTTGAATCTCTTTCTCATTCAGTGTTTTCAGTGGTTGTCCACTACTGTTCTTTTTTCGAAATGCTTGCCACATAATGACATATCCTTTTCCCGTCGAAGTATATTTCTTAACGATGAGATAAGCTTGGAGCTAAAAACAATACAAATTTCAAAAGTTCGAGTCCACCAACTTCAAGTTTTGCTCTTTGTTGAAATCCTTCTTTTTGACACAATTTGATTGCCCCATCCATTTTTGAAGACGTCCGAAAAACAATTTCTTCATATCCATTTTCCCGACAAAAATTTATTGCGTACTTAATCAAAGCAAGCCCAATCTTTTGTCGACGATGCTCCGGATCAACAAAAACACGCCGCAAAAGCGCAATGCGGCCATCTTCCTTTTTAATCGCCACCGTTCCAATGACACGTTTTCCGTTGGTGGCCACAAAAAAAGCTTCTCCAGGCTCCCCGTACGCCTGTTGAAGGTCGAGTAAATCGTTCATCGGATAAGCAGCTTTGCTTTGTGGAAACTCAAGATCCATGATTCGTGTAATCAACTCTTGAATTAATTGTTGATCGCCGTTTTTGAATTGTCTAATTTGAACCTGCATTCGCTACGCTTTCGTGATTAAGATTTTGCTTGTTTGTCTGATCCGCTTGATTTTGCTTGGGGGGTTGCTGCCGGTGTTTGCGCTGCGCCTTCGGCTGTCGCTTCTACTTTCTCAGATTTTGTTTTCTTTACTTTAATCTTAATCGACTTAATCTTTGGGAGACCGAGCACTGAGTTTTGGTCTTGCCATTTTCCGTCCTGCTGCAACTTTTTCAACCGTTCATGACGTTTGAAAACATTCCGATGCTTCACGCCGACACTTGAAACTTTAAGACTTGAATGCTGTGACATTACTTCTCCTTCCCTACATGAATTTACTGAGGGTATATTATAACCTAAGTGTCGCTTGCTTTTCTAGTGCGAATTTGAAGGAAAAGTAGGAACTAGGCGTGCGGATTAGGTCTTACAAATGCATCCACGTAAGACCCTTTGGACTTAAATTCGTTTAAAAGGGGCCTTGCACTAGCTACGCTGTCAAAACCCCCGATACAAACTTCGAAATATTTGCCGCGTTCAATAAAAAATGGGTCCCCTTTTTTAACTGATAATAATTTTGCAATTTCACGCTCAGCTTGTTCACGTTTTAAAACCGTAGCAACTTGAATCGTATACTTACCTTTTGGCGAACTAATAGCCTCTTCCGGTTGCGAAGAGTTTAAAGCATCTCCTGCAAAACTATTTACAGACCTTGGAAGCGTTTCGACTTCAGTTTTTGGGGCTGGCCTAGCTTGAGTTACATCTATTTTTATTTCCGCAAGTTCTGTTTTAATAACATTTGGACTTTCAGGATTCGGTTGTGTTGTCGGAAGCGTTCCAATATGTGCTGTAAATGTTTGCAGCTCCCGCTCTCCATTACGACGCCCGCGCTCGTAGCCAAATGAATAGGTTAAAACAAACAAAATAAGAAAAGCGATCAGCAATAAAATAATTTTATCGAGGCTGAGCATTAATTGGTTACGAGAAAAAAAGGACGACGCACCTTGTGTACGCCCCGCATTTTGATCTTCTAGAAAAAGTTCGCCTTGGACCATCTTTTTTCAACCGTGGTATTTTTAACGACCATTCCTATAAAAAATTAACTGGAAAAATCATTTTTTCCAGGATTAATGAGCCCAGCCAACTCGTTTGGGCGGCCACCAAATGACCACTGCTCGACCAATCATATCCTTTTCCGGGACAAATCCCCAATTTCGGCTATCGCTTGAGTGGCCGCTGTTGTCACCCAGAACAAAAAATGACTTTGGCGGAATCGTAAACTTTTCACCTTCCTTCCCATACTGCCAATCGTTTCGATTGTAATAGTAAACATTGCGAATGCCATTAGGCTCTTCGAGCTTCGCACCGTTCACATAAATGCTTCCATCACGAATCTCAACTTCTTCCCCACCAAATGCGATCAATCGTTTCACGAAATCTTTCTTTGGGTCGAGCGGGTATTTAAATACAACAATTTCACCACGCTTGGGCGGATGAAACCGATACGTTAATTTATCTACGAAAATCCGATCCCCAACCATTAACGTCGGCTCCATGGATCCCGTTGGAATTTTATAGGGACCGATCAGAAACGTACGGATTGCAACTGCAAGAATGATTGCGATGACAAGCGGTTCACCCCACTCTTTCCACTTGTCGTAAAGCCACTTTTTTGGTTCGCGTCGAAAAAACTGAATATCTTCCATTATTTTCTGTCTGTTCAAAATCAAAAAAGTTAAAATTGCGAATGCGATTAAAACTTTCATTGTGGAACCCAGCTTCATTTCTAATCGATTTTTAAAATTGAAATAAAAGCCTCTTGAGGCAAATCAATCTTTCCGATTCGCTTCATGCGCTTTTTTCCTTCTTTTTGCTTTTCCCAAAGTTTCCGTTTTCTTGTAATGTCCCCACCATAACATTTAGCAGTAACATTTTTACCCATGGGTTTCACGGAACTTCGCGCAATAATTTTTGATCCAATGGCTGCTTGAATAGCTACTTCAAAAAGTTGGCGCGGGATAACCTCTTTCAACTTTTCAGCAAGCGCCTTACCGCGATAATATGCCTTTTCCCGATGGGTAATAATTGAAAGTGCATCCACAGGCTCTGAGTTAATTAAAATATCCATCTTCACAAGGTCTGAAGGCCGATATCCGGTCAATTCGTAATTAAAGGAACCGTATCCGCTCGTCATCGATTTGATTTTATCATAGAAGTCCATCAGAACTTCAGAAAACGGGAGGTCGTACGCCAGCATGGCCCGTGTTGGGTCAAGGTAATCCGTGCTGATATAATTTCCACGTCTTTCCTGGCACAATTGCATAATAACACCAAGTGCCGATACCGGAAGAATGATGTGGGCGCGAATATAAGGTTCTGCAATTTCTTCAATATGATGTGGGGACGGCATCTTCGTTGGGTTGTCCAACATGATTTCTTCGAGATCAGTCTTGATAATTCGGTAAACCACATTGGGCGCTGTGATTAAAAGGTCGAGATCAAATTCGCGTTCCAAACGTTCTCGAATAATATCCATATGAAGGAGTCCTAAAAATCCACACCGAAAACCAAGCCCGAGCGATGCAGATGTCTCGGGTTCAAATGAAATTGACGAGTCATTTAATTTCAATTTCTCAAGCGCGTCTTTCAGCGGAATAAAATCTTTGCTGTTGACTGGGAAAAGCCCACAAAACACCATGGGTTTAATCTCTTTGTAACCCGGCAATGCTTCGCTGGCGTGCATGTCCGCATTGGTGACGGTGTCACCCACTTGCACATGTGACACTTCTTTAATATTTCCGCAAAGATAGCCTACTTCACCCGCACCTAACTCTTGAACCGACTCCGGATGAGGATTAAAGACTCCTAGCTCTTCAACCTCATAAACTTGCCCTGTCTGCATGAATAGAACCCGCCCACCGACATGAATTTTCCCTTCAAACACGCGTAAATAGGCAATGACACCTTTGTAGGAATCGTACTTGGAATCAAATACAAGCGCTTTAGCGGGTTGGCTCGAGTCTCCAGCAGGGGCAGGAATCCGTTCAATAATGGCTTTCAAGATTTCTTCAGTGCCCTCTCCTGTTTTTGCGCTAGACGTTAAGATTTCAGATTCATTAATTGAGAGCAGGTTGGCAATTTCTTTTCGGATTTTCGGAATATCAGCACTGGGTAAATCAATTTTTGTAATCACAGGAATAATTTCCAAATTTGCTTCACGGGCAAGATAAAGATTAGTCATTGTTTGCGCTTCGACCCCTTGTGCGGCATCGACCAAAAGGAGCGCACCTTCACAGGCCGATAAACTTTTGGATACTTCATAGGTAAAGTCAATATGACCTGGTGTATCAATGAAATTAAGCCAATGATCGCGATATTTGATCCGAACCGCTCTTGCTTTTATGGTAATTCCACGTTCCCGCTCCAAATCCATATCATCTAAAAACTGAGCATGAAATTCACGTACAGAAATCGCTTGGGTCAAAAGCAGGAAACGGTCCGACAGCGTTGACTTGCCGTGATCGATATGAGCGATGATGGAGAAATTTCTAATTTTGGAAATATCCACAAAAAATCACATAAATGCTTGGCGGAGGTCGCCAATGCTTTTCTTTCTATCTTTTGCGTTAAAAATTGCACTCCCCGCCACAAAAATATCCACCCCTGCTTCTCTGGTAACGCGTGCTGTGTCTGGCGCAATTCCACCATCAACAGAAATCAGCCCTTCAAAAACCGGACGAAGCTCTTTAATTTTTTGAACCATCTGCGGCATGAATTTTTGTCCACCAAACCCAGGTTCAACCGTCATGACCAATACCAAATCAACTTCGGCAAGAAACGGTCGGATGGCTCCAATTCCTGTTTTGGGACGGAGTGAGATACCAACTTTTGCGCCCAACTTCTTGATTTGTTTCAATGTCAGCGAAACATCCTGGCACGCTTCCACATGAACCGTGATCCAATCTGACCCCGCATCGCGAAATTCTTTTATGTAACGAATAGGATCTTCAATCATTAAATGAACGTCGAGGGGAAGTTTTGTCACTTTGCGAATGGAGCGAATGACGGTGGGGCCGATTGTAATATTTGGAACAAAATGCCCATCCATCACATCCACATGGATCAAATCGCAGCCTGCGGACTCCACTTCGCGAATTTCTTCACCAATTTTACTGAAATCTGCCGACAAAATACTAGGTGCAATGAGCGCGCGCTTTTTCATGTCAACTGCAACTGCACTCATTTTTAATTTGGCCTTCAAATTCATCTCCATAAGAACCAATTAATGAAAAATTGATTGCTTCTGTTTTAAAAATTTTCTTGGCAAGTTCATGAATATCTTCGCTAGTCACTTTCTCAACATTTTTTCGGATTTCATCTTGATTGGGTAATTCATTCCGAAACAGCATTCGCTCACCAAGCCACAGCATATGGTCTAGCGTATCTTCAAGGCCCAAGGCAAACTGTCCAATAAAGTAATCTTTCGCGCGGCGTAATTCACCACTTGAAACACGACCTGTTTTCAAACGTTTAAGTTCGCGCATAATCACATGCACCGCCAGGCGTGCTTTTTTCGGCTCAACACCTGCTGAAATGGACACAGCACCTGCATCTTCAAAAAAGCTAAGGCCGGAGCGAATTTCATAAGCCAATCCTCGTTTTTCACGAACTTCTTCAAAAAGTCGTGAGCTCATATTCGCACCGAGAATGACGTTGAGGACTGCAAGCTTGTGTCGATCTGGATGCATTTTAGGAAGTCCGTGAAAACCAATCGCAAAGTGCATTTGCTCTGTCTTCTTATTAATAAAATAAAAACGTGGCTTTCCTTGCCTCGAGGCAGCAGAATCCCAATGAGAAACTTCTTTAGATTTTTTGTGGCTAAATAATTTATCCGTTAATTCGCAAATTTCAGCATGATCAACTTCGCCACAAAACGCAACGAGCAAATTCTTTGGATGATAATACCGCTCCATGTAATCACGTAATTCCTTAGCGCTCAACCGGCCAACCGTATCCACCGTACCTGCAATAGGACGCCCAAGCGCTTGGTCTGGCCATAAAAGTTCACCCAATATTTCCTGAACATGGTGCGATGGAAGATCAAGGTACATTTTGATTTCTTCGAGAATCACGGTTCTTTCTTTTTCAAATTCTTTTGGATCAAGAAGCGAGTGGTTCACCATATCTGTAAGCACATCGAAAGCTTTGTTCGCATAATTTCGTAATATTTTCACGAAATAACAGGTTGATTCTTCACCGGTAAATGCATTAAAAACACCTCCCAAGCCTTCCACATCTGCTTTGATTTTACGAGTCGACCGATATTTCGTCCCCTTAAATAACATGTGTTCCAAAAAATGAGAAACTCCATTGATGCGCTGTGGTTCAAAACGGCTCCCCACCCGCGCCCACACGCCAAGCGCCATAGAGTTCCGATCATTTAGTCTAGCTGTCACAACTCGTATTCCACTCTGTAATTTAGTTAGTTGATACATGAGAATTTGTTAACCTCCGGTGATCCAAATAGCTTTGAAGCATGATAGCAGCTGCAAGCGCATCTTTCTTCTCTTTACGCTTTTGAATGCTTAGATTGCCCTCTCTCAAAATTCGCTCGGCTTCTTTACTGGTAAAGCGCTCGTCCCAAACTTGAATCTCGCGGGGCGTTATTTTTTTTAATCCTTCCACAAACTTCATCACACGAACTACTTCAACCTTTTCTTCTCCCGTCGTTCTCTTTGGTAAACCAACCACAATCATCTCGGCTCGAGTTTCATCTACAAACAACTTTAACTGCTTCCAGATTTCAGCTTCTTTTCGATATACAACACAGCCAATGGCTTCCGCAAAACGACCAAGCTCATCAGAGCATGCTACACCAATCCGTCTTTCGCCATAATCTAAACCAAGGTAAATCACGATCAGCTGCTCTTTGCGGCGTCAACAAGCGATTTTACAAACTGAACTGTTTTCCCGATACCGGGGCCGCTTGTTGCGAGTGAATTGATGATTGCGCTGCCAACAATCACGCCATCTGCAAATCGACAAATCTGCTTTGCTTGCTTTGCAGACGAAACCCCAAACCCAACCAGCACTGCTTTATCGGTCAGGCGCTTAATTTTCCTCACTTGCGATGCCACATCGTTCGGAAGCGCTTTACGAACACCCGTAACACCCTTGAGCGAAACGTAATAAACAAATCCTTCTGATTTTTGAACAATCGAGCGCATTCGGTTGGGTTCTGTTGTAGGTGCCACCAGATGAATTTGCGCTAATCGATATTTTCTAAAAAACTTGTCACTTGTTTTTGCTTCTTCCGGGGGAAGATCGGGAATAACGACGCCCTCAAATCCAGATTCGTGAAGCAATTTTGCAAATGTCTCAACGCCTCGATGAAGTATTGGATTAAAATATGAAAAAAATACAATCGGAATATTGCAACCTTCACGTCTTAGTGCCTTCACGATGTCAAAAGCATCATGCAATTGAATGTGGCGCCTTAACGCATCATCAGAAGCTTTTTGAATCGTTGGTCCATCTGCTAAAGGATCTGAAAATGGAAATCCAAGCTCAACAATATCGACCCCTATTTTGTCAAACGCGCGGATTAATTGCTTGGTATGGCTTAACGAAGGAAAACCAAGTGTTAAAAATGCGCAGACAATTTTTTCTTTTCTTCGAACTTTCTGTTTTAAACTTTGTGTGAAGGAATTCATAGATAATGCCTGACGATATCAATATCTTTGTCGCCTCGGCCCGATAAACAAATAATGATACTATCATTTTTGCTCAACTTCTTGGCGTATCGCGATGTAAATGCGACCGCATGCGCCGATTCAAGCGCAGGCATAATCCCTTCCATCTTGGTCAAAAGATCAAAAGCGTCAATTGCTTCGTGATCGGTTGCGCTGACATACTGGACACGTTTTACTTTCTTAAGATACGCGTGTTCGGGGCCTACGGACGGATAATCAAGACCCGCTGAAATTGAATGTGCAATTTTGACTTGGCCATCACCATCTTGCAGTAAGTAACTTTTCATTCCGTGTAAAACACCAACAGAACCCTTACCGATTGACGCGGCATGTTGATTTGTATTCAAACCTTTTCCAGCGGCCTCAACACCAATCAACGTAACCCTTTCATTTATAAAGGGATAGAAAAACCCTATGGCGTTACTTCCGCCACCAATGCAAGCGATCATAGCGCGCGGCATTTGTTTGATTTTTTTTTGAATTTGTATTTTAACTTCCTTCCCAATCACACTCTGAAGATCGCGGACCAACATGGGATACGGATGGGGCCCCACCACAGATCCAATCAAGTAATGTGTATTTTCAACATTCGTTACCCAATCACGAATGGCTTCACTCGTCGCATCTTTCAACGTCTTCGAGCCAGCCGTGACGGGAATCACGCGAGCTCCTAACAGTTTCATTCGATACACATTAAGCGCTTGACGTTTCACATCTTCTTCGCCCATATAGACGTCACAGGACAAATTAAAAACGCGCGCAGCTGTTGCGCTTGCAACTCCATGCTGACCCGCCCCTGTTTCTGCTACAATTCGTTTTTTCCCAAGACGAACCGCAAGCAGCCCTTGTCCAATCGCATTATTGATTTTATGCGCACCGGTATGGCATAAGTCTTCACGTTTCAAATAAATTTGAGCGCCCCCAATTTTTTTTGTAAGTTGACGCGCAAAGTAAAGTGGCGTCGGCCGGCCCGCATAATCAACAAGCAAATTCTTGAGTTCAGCTTGAAATTTTCGGTCTCGCTTCGCTTGTTGGTAAGCGCGCGTCAATTCGTCGAGCGCGTGAATTAGCGTTTCAGGAACAAAACGCCCCCCAAATTCAAGAAAGTGACCTAAATGATCCGGTAATTTTTTTGTCATATGATTTCAATTCCATCTTTTGGTACCCACCCGTTTTCTTGATTGAGCAGCGAAATTCGGTACCAGTCATCCAGTTTCTCCTCGACGTTCACTTGTATTCCTTCGACCAAACTAAACGCAAGCTTATCAGTTTTTGATGGCCCATAGCGAACATCCACTTTGTCCTGAACTACAACGGCGGGTTTTTGGACTCTAGTTTGGTGAAACTTAAGATATGCTAAAACGCTAAAAATTACCAAGATGACAAGGAGCGTTCGCTGTAAACCTTCAGAAAAGATTGGCCGTTTTCGCATCAACATAAAAATCCAACTCAGGCCCAACGCAAAGTAAATCATGAAGCACACAAATAACAACTCCTTGAAGCGGATGTATCGAAGCCCTTCGGAAATCATTCGGTAGTACCAGTTGCGCTTGTCATCAACCCGATACTCAATCAAACTTTTCGCATATTTCAAATTCTGAAGACAATCAGGATTTCGCGGGGCAAGCCGCAGCGACCGAGAATAGCCGACAATGGCTTCTCCTAATTGATTGGTTTTAAACGCGGCGTTTCCAAAATTGTAATAAACTTCAGGCAGTTGAAGCGTTTTCAATACTTGCTCATAGTTCTCATAGGCCTTTTGATAAGATTGTTGCCGATAAGCTTCATTGCCTTGCTGAAATAACGTCACCGCATCTTCAGCATGAACCAACTTGAATGATACGAAAACAAAAACACTTAGAAGAAATACTACGATAGAAACTGGGTAGCGCATTAAAAATCCTCTTTCAAAATTGCTTGAACCGTTTTAATGATTTCATCAGACTTTGCTTCAAACGCTTCTGCCCGCCCAAACCTTACCAAGCCGCAGATGTCATAAAACTCCTGGATTTTTTTAATGATTTCCGGTGACACATTACGCGCAGACAACCTTTCTGAAACCATTTCATGCGTGAGCCCACCCGGTGACAAATTGAGTTTATCTGCAAGATATTGATTCATCAAGCGTTCAACATCATCGAAAAAAACTTTCTGGTGCTCGCTATCACCCTTTTTTGAAAAGTGGTTCAATTTCTGAAGAAGTTTTTGCGCGTTTTTCTTTGCGAGACGATCTCGTTTTAATACAATATTCGCATTTAAAAATTGTTCCTGCCGATTTTTCACCAATAAGGTGAAGGCAATCATTGTAAGAACACCATTAATCGTAAGAAGTAAGTAAAAAAGAAAATTCCTTGCCGGAGATCGCTGCTTGAGGCGCTCTTGAATATACCGAATGTCTTTGCCAACCACTTGCACTTCCTTTTTATCGGGAAATTGTGCTTGTCCAAGTTCTTTTGGCAGTTCAGGCAGCGGGCTCAAAGATGGGGTAACGTGAACTTGGTGAGCATCAGTCTTGAGCGTCATGTACTGCTCCGACCTAGGATTAAAAAAGCTAAATTCAAGACCTGGAATTTCAAGCATTCCAGCCCGCTTTGGAATAAAAATGATTTCAAATACTTTTTTCCCTGCGATTGCATTATCAACTTTAAAAAATTCGCTTTTGGTATCAGCATCATACATTTTAACATCGGACGACTCTGGAATATCAGGATGCCTAAGAGTTTCCACATTTCCTTCACCCTCAATCGTCACTTGAAGCGTCACAGGTTCATTTTGTTTCACTTCTTGCTTATCAATAACCGCAGATAATCGAAATTCACCAACCGCACCTTGAAAACTTTTTGGTTTTCCTTGCGCCGGAAGCGGCTTAACAACAACGGTAATTGGAGGCGCGGGCAAGCTTTTTTCAACTTGCCTCGCAAAGACGCCGGTTCGATTAAAGAAACTGTCGTTGAAAAATTCATCTAAAAAATTACTCGGTGTTTCGTCAATTTGAACGCTGGCTTTGCCTGATCCTGGTTTCACAATATATTCACCGGGAGCGGTTGGAAACAGCGCAAGCTTTTTCACATCGGCCCGCATGTATCGTTTTCCATTAATCACTTCAGTTTGCCGGGGATCTCGTGGCTCTAGCGGAATTTCTTCAACCCAAAACCCACTGGTTTCAGGTTCTGTTTCAAAACCTTCGAAACGTGTGTCATAACGTGTGAGCAACGAATAAGTCAGTAAAATTTGCTCATTTGAATAAACCGTTCGTTTATTCGCATTTACTCTAAGAAAAATATTGTCATCATCTGTGGGAGACACAAAAGAACTTTGCGGCTGCCTTCCAGAAGTTGGCTGAGTTGGGTAAGGCGCTGCGATTGGGGGCTGTTGTGGAAGCGGCGCGTGTTGCGCAGGCATTTGAGGAAGCAACGCGGGTTTACCCAAAACTTCGACTTGAATCGGGTCCGTTTGATACGATTTTCCGTCAATCACGATTGAGACAGGATCCAACCGAAAAACACCAACCGACTTTGGGATCAAAACGTAATTAAACTCGACCGCTGAACTGCTTTTACCATTGATGAATGTAAAGTGCGACGCGCGGCCCGAATAAAACGTATCAAAGCCTTTGAAATTTGGAAGCCGGGGCGCAGGAATATTCCCTTTTCCATCTGAAATCCTGATGCTGAAGCCAATTTCTTGATTTTGATAGGCAGTCTGCTTATCAACTGCCGCAGACACTTTGGGATCATCAGCATAAAGCGCCGGGCTGTTAAAACAAGCCAATAAAACTGCTATTATCAGACAGATAAAGAAATTCTTCTTCATACACTAATAATTAGTTACCTTAAAGTGTTCATCTATAAAAACTTAGGGGATTTTTCTGATGATTTTACTGGAAGCATTGTCAGAAGTCAATTGAAGGGTTTAGAGAATTATGCTGGCTTTACTGCTCCAGACTGTCTGGATGCAGTTATTATTATCATCAACAACTTGCGGATTTTGAAGGGAAAAGCGCTAATCAAATTAAGTGGGATGTATTACGAAAAAGATACTTGAATGGTGACATTTCTTTTTGAAACGCTGCAGCTTAAGCAGAAGATCGTGTGGCAGATCGAGTAACTAAAATCGCAACGTCGCCTGAAAATGAAGGCGTGCCAAGCAGAACCACTTGCCCGTTTGAAGAACTAACGCGCTGTCTAGGCTCGCCTTCAAATCTTCCTGTCCTGGGGTTATAATCCCTAACTTGATAGGTGCTGGCTGGCAGAGCAAGACTCGCCTCTCCAGTGTTATCTAAGTAAACCGCATAGATTTCACCAGTGAAGCGATTGGTAGCTTCGTCGAATTTCCCCAAGCAATAGTCACCATCACCACCCAAAATGTCGAACGAGCCGGAGTTACAATAACGCATTTCGTGGAATGGAAGATTTTCGTGGAAGAAATTCAAGGCATAGCGCGTCTGGTCCCACAGTCCGCTACGTGTTGTCCAATCTTCCACTTCTAAATCGGGATATTGACCAAAGTACCATTCGACACCACCACCTCCAGCCATATAGTTACCCCAAAGCACTTGTTTTCGAGGCGTGTCGTATGGAGCTGATCCGGCACCACTGGCCACTGGCGTTATTTCATCCACGTTAACGACCCATGGTCTGCCGGCGTTTCGGGATGCATCAATCCATTCTATTGTTTTGCTATTACCGGAATTGTTATACAGTGATGTCCCATCAAAGTTCGGATTTGGACCATTCCCAAAGTTTGGATCGTTCAGTAATTCCGAATAGTACGTGTCCTTATGAACAACGATCATATGATCATAAGGGTCGACGCTACGAATATAATTGGCGAACTGTCTAAGCGCCGGCGCTCCATTGTCACTTTCTTCGCCAAGGTTCCACACAATCGCTAAATGATGGCCAAATCGCGCGATAAGCTCGCGATAATAAAGCATTCGAATTGTACCTAAATTATTGCCGTCTAATACTTGATCATTTTCTGATTCCTGCGTTACCACGTGCATTTGAATCCCCATTTTATCCATGTGTGAAAAAACAATTTCCCACTGGTCTAATTTACTAATGTCATATCGGTCACGGTCTCTGGGGCTGTAAGCGCTCGTCCATGGATAAGTATCCTCTCCATCCCCACCGTCAATGTTATAGGTAAGGAAATAAACATTGTTCATACCCTTCCCGCTGAGATAGTTCAAGGCGCCAATGATGCCTTTTCCTTTTCCATTTTTCCAGGTTGGATCGCCGTTTTGCCAATCACCGCAATGACCACTACAATCATTCGGATCGTCATTATTAGGATTCAGCCCATAATGATGCAAGCCGTCTGCTGTGGGTGGATCGTAAGAACCTTCTTGATTGACGGTACCGTCAAATTGGAAATATCCTAAAAAGTTTTCGGGACTATCGGCTCCGCCTTTTATAAAATACTC
>JACQQN010000040.1 GCA_016206995.1 Candidatus Omnitrophota bacterium
GAGCTTGTGAACGTCCAAGGTTATGAAAGAAAAAATCCAAGGGATTTGAGCTTTGGCGAAAAGGAGCGCGTTGCGCTTGCATCGATTCTAGCTGCAGAACCAAAGCTTTTGTTCCTTGATGAACCAACCCGAGGGCTTGATCCAGAAAGCAAACATTTTTTGGGTTCTCTTTTTTCAGAATGGGTGCGTGAACAAAACCGAACGATTGTGATGGCCAGTCAAGATATTGAGTTTGTCGCGGAGTATGCGGATGAGGTCATTTGGATTGGTCACGGGAAAATCTTACAAGCAGGTTCAGCGAGAGATGTTTTAGAAGACAACCTCTTTTTTTCAACCCAAGTCAATCGTTTGTTTCGAGGATTTGCAAAAAAGGTACTTACCGTTTCTGACGCTCGGAAAAAAATCGCTTCTTTTACGACACATCACCTCCTTCACCCCGTACCACGGGAAGCATCATCTGCCAAGATGGCGAGGAACGGGTTGGTTTCCCCCAAAAAGATTTTTCCAGAAGCTACGGTTGTCAAACCGTGGTACGGGGTTCACGAACAATGAATTTAAGCGCATCACTTGCCATTATTTTCTTAGTTTTGTTAGCAACGGGCGTTTATATCTACGAACATCGCAAAATTCGTGCTCCCGAACTCGCCCTCATTGTTTCTTTGGCGGCCATTGCTGGTGTCAGCCGTATTCCTTTTGCTGGGATTCCGAGCGTCCAGCCAGCCACCTTTCTAGTTCTTTTCTCGGGGTACGTGTTTGGTCCTTTCATTGGTTGTGTGGTTGGATCAATGGTTGCTCCCATTTCTAATTTTTTCCTTTTGGAAGGGCCCTGGACAGTTTGGCAGATGGTTGGGTGGGGTTTGGTTGGGTTGTCGGGCGGGGTCGCTCAATTGTTGCAAATGAGGGGACAGTCCCCAAAAAAGGGGACTGTCCCCTGGTCGCACCAGCGTGTGCTTTTAATTTTGGGATTTGCGTGGGGCTTCTTATTTGGTTGGTTGATGAATGTTTGGTATTGGATGACTTATGTTTACCCTCTCAATTGGCAAAGCTGGATTTCTGTGAATGCAGCTTCGTTTTTATTCGATATGGCTCATGCGGTTGGTAATGTTGTTTTCATTTTATTGTTTGGAAAGCCGCTCCTCGCGGTTCTTCTTCGTTTTAAAAACAAGCTTTCCCTCACGTAATATTTCCAGGCAACTTCTTATTTATAGTTAATTTAGGGCTCCTTATTTAGAGCCGTTATTTTTATTGCGTGGCAACTTTTAAAGTGTTAGACTCCGCCCATGATAAGGATGCGGGAGGTAGACTGAGACCGGCTACGCAACATGTTCCCACCTCATTTCTCCCACAATGATCATTCAATACAAATGTAATTGACCGTTAACTATCTCCAGAGTCGCACTCAAATCCAACCGATTTGAGCACTACTCAGTCCTTGAGTCGATTGGACTCAAGGACGGAGTCGTTTGATTCTTGGAGGTTACGTAGCACATCAGGAGGCTAGTGAACATGCAGGCGAAACTTTACGTTGGAAACTTAAACTATAGTGTGACTGAATCAGATCTTCAAACTTTGTTCCAAAAGTATGGAGAAATTAAGTCGGTCAGTCTGATTAGTGATAAATATTCAGGGCAATCTAAAGGGTTTGCCTTTGTTGAGATGGCAAATCCAGCGGATGCTGAAAAAGCCCTCGCAGAGAATGGCAATGAATTTATGGGCCGTTCGTTGACTGTATCAGAAGCAAGACCGCCCAAACGTTTTGATGATAAGCGTGGGCCTCGTGGCGGTGGTGGTCATGGCGGCGGTCATGGCAAGTCCTTCGAAAAAAAGCGGTTCCGCTATTAAGTAGAAATAAAACAAAATCCTTGCCAATCTAAGGATAATTTTCTTCAAAGGGTCGTTCTTCTAGGTGCTTTTTGGGGCTATGGCTAGAACACCATTAAATCGCTTTGACTTTTCTTGACTTCAATAAATGAGGCGATATAATTGACGTAAATTTGGTTACGATCATTACATTATGGAAAATTCAGAACGTCCCACAGAAAAGAAGGTTGAGCCGGATTCAGTTATTCGCGAAGGCAAGTTTTTTGCTGCAATTGGTTATGTATTTGTCTTGTGTTTTGTTCCGTTACTTCTGAAGAAGGAGAATGCGTTTGCCCAGTTTCATGGGCGTCAAGCGTTAATTCTCTTCATCTTTGAATTAGCTGCAGCAATTGTAAAGTCCATACCGATCATTGGTGATGTGGTTTTCTCCTTTGCTTATGTGATTCTTGGCATTGCCTCACTCCTTGGCATTGTCCGTGTGCTGATGAACGAGTACTGGGAAATGCCGGTTGTCTCGAATATTGCGCGCAAAGTAACCTTGTAATTAATGTTGCAATACATTTTTTCTGCGGTTGTTCTGTCAAGCAAGAAGAGAGGCTTCTTATGTTCTTCGGGAAAAAAACTGTTACAGAAACTAAAGAACAATTTGCGCTAGTCTTGAATCCTGTTCGTGGAGAGCTTGCCAAAAGTCGTATGATTGAACGGATGATTCAAGTTTTCCCGCTCACGCTTGATGAAGCAAGCGACCTAGTTGAAAATACACCCATCATTCTCTTAGAAGGTCTTGAAGCGGAAACCGGAGAGCAAGTCAAACAGTATTTCAGCCACGCGGGCGCTGATTTGGTTCTCACCGACGATAGCACTTTTAAGCGACGGTGCTTTCGCGCGATCTGGCCGTCGCCTCCTAAGTTTGATTTTCTTCAAGTAAAGGAAGGGGCGGAACCATATAACGACGCTGCACCCACGAATGGCAAAGAAAAAAACGAGTTTTTAAACGGCCATTTTAAAACGCAGCCAGAACATTCTTCAGTTCAGTTTGACCGAACGCCTGTAATGCCGGCGCCGCGTCCCGAAAGTGCACCAAAAGAAAAAGAAACCCGTTTACCTGATTTTAGTCCCAGCAACCCTTCCACGACGCACCGCGAAACAGTGATGAACCAAGGGTTTGAAAAACGTTCGGAAGAAATCGAATCTCCTTCCCAAGCTAATGAATCTTGGAATAAAGACCATTTGCACAAAATTGAACTAACCACCAACAATGCTATTCAAGAAGAGAAAATCGCGTATCTCACCAACGAGAAGGATAAACTTCATGCTTTAGTTCTGAAGTTGCAGAAAGAGAATGACGAGCTCAAAACAGAGCATTTAAAGGCGCTTCAATTTAAAAAGGATTTGGAAGAACTTCGTAAGTCGCTTTCCGGACTTGAAGCAGAGCGTGTTCGATTGTCTGAGGAAGTGAAGACCCATCAACTGGAAGAAAGTGCGCTTTTAGATAAATTGCGTGAACTTGAAGCAAATCGCCTCACATTTGTTAAGGAGAAAGAAAATGAAATTCGCTTGCTGGAAGAGCGTTTTCAACGGAGCGAGACATCTTTCCGGGAAGATCGAGTAAAAGCTGAAGCACAAATTTCAGAATTGAAAGGGACTGTTCAAAGTCAGAAACTGGAAGTCGATAATGCTCGCGACAAGTTGAAGATTGCTCAAGAAGAATTAAAAACGGTTGAAACCGAGCTGAAACGATTCCGCAATGAGGAAGCTGTGCTTCGCGCTGAGAATCAAGAGCTTAAACGGTTATTTGCGCAGTCTCAGCAAGTTACGATGGCACAAAAAAGGGAATTTGAAACTACCCAGTCACGGCTTGAAGAAAAAGTGATCGAAACAACCAGTGAGCTCGAATCATGGCGGCGAAAGTCTGAAGAATGGTCTACGCTTCACTCAAAGCTCGTCAGAGAAATTGAAGGGTTAAGACAAAAGTATGCCAATGAAGTGGAAAGTGTTACGGCGCGGAGTCGGGAGCTTCAAGCTCAACTCGAAATTGCCCAGCGTCAAGTGCGTGAATTTGCAAGTGTTGTTGAACAGCAAGACATGGTTAATAAAAGAAATCGGATTGCAGTTGAGCTTTCAGACAAGGAAGCAAAGTTGAAGGAACTTGCGCTCCGTCAAGAAATGCTCGCGAATGACCTTCGAGATCGTGAGCAAATTTTAGGGACGATTGCTGCGGAGCGTCAAACCATTGAAAAGGAAATTCTAAAAGACCGTCAAGCTCAAAAGTACCTTGTTGAACAATTGAAGCTCAAAGAAAAAAATCGGATTCTTGTTGCGGACCGTTTTGGTAGAGTGAAAGAGCGTGGCGCGGAAGCGGATACTGGCAAAACTAGCCGCGAGTCATGAGCGGAGCAGAAGTGGTTGAAGTTGTTTTGAATAAAATCAAGATTGATGAGAATCGGAATGAGCAAATCATCGTTTTGAAAGAGAAGAATGGGAATCGTCTTTTGCCTGTTGTGATCGGAATTTCGGAAGTGAACGCGATCAAACTCAAATTAAGCGGCATCGATCCACCTCGGCCGCTCACCCACGACCTCTTGCTTCGTGTAATTGAAGGCTTTGGGGGTCAGGTAAAACGTATTTTAATCGATCGGCTTGAGGACAGTACTTTTTATGCAAAACTGGTTCTCACAAAAAATGGAAGTACTGATGAGCTCCAAATCGATGCACGTCCTTCCGATAGCATTGCACTCGCCCTTCGCGCAAACGCCCCGATCGTTGTCAATCCTACCGTGCTTGATGAAGCTGGAATCAACGGGGTTTGATTCTATGAGTTTTGTCCTCAAATTTCATGAGGCGCCGTAGTTGCGCTTCTGTTCGGTTTGAGTATATAATACAGCTCTTATTATTCTATTGATTTGAAAGGTTTTGATTTTATGGCGGCTTCATATGATATCTTGATTATTGGCGGTGGCGGCGCAGGATTAACAGCCGCTCTTTACGCTTCCCGCGCGAAACTCAACACAGCTCTTTTTGAAAAATTGGTTCCTGGTGGTCAAATCGCTCTCACAGATATCGTAGAAAACTATCCTGGTTTTCCGGAAGGAGTGACGGGTGGAGATATTTCAAACCGCATGGCGGAACAAGCCAAAAAATACGGGACCATATTTTTTTACGAAACAGTTGAATCCATTAAAAAAGTTGGGCAGCTGTTCGAAGTTAAAACCAACAAATTGACCCACCAAGCAAAATCAATTATCATCGCTTCCGGTGCTTTTTATCGACAAATTGGTGTTCCCGGAGAAAAAGAATTAATCGGTAAAGGTGTTTCTTATTGTGCAGTGTGTGACGGCGCATTTTTTAAGGGGAAAGAAATCGTCGTCATTGGCGGCGGGGATTCAGCCATGCAGGAAGGGCTTTTTCTGACGCGCTTTGTGACCAAATTAACCGTGATTCACCGCCGTGACAAACTTCGTGCGAGCGCTATTTTGCAAGAACGCGCAAAGACCAATCCAAAAATTCATTTCATTTGGGATTCAGTCATTACTTCTATTCAAGGATCTGGAAAAGTGGATGGCGTGCGTTTAAAGAATGTAAAGACAGGTGAAGAGCAGGATTTAAAAACGAATGGCGTTTTTGTGTTTATTGGTCAGGACCCAGCGACACAGTTTTTGAAAGGTGTCGTTCAACTTGATGAAAAAGGTTATGTGGTCACTAAAGAAAATCTCGAAACATCCGTCCCGGGCATTTTTGCATGCGGGGAAGTTCGCAAAGGAGCTGTCAAACAGCTTGTGTCTGCCTGCGGTGAAGGATGTGAAGCGGCGCTCGCAGCTCAAGCTTACGTAGAAAACATGAATTGAGGACAGGAGGAATAAATATATGAAGCGGGATGAATTTGAAAAAAATATTGCA
>JACQQN010000037.1 GCA_016206995.1 Candidatus Omnitrophota bacterium
ACAATTTTATCCGCTCGTTTCAAATCGCGAGGGTGACGTCCCAAAAACGTACGCCCACCCATTGTTTCAATGGCTTTTGAAACACTTCTCAAATTGCCCATTCCATAATCAATGACACAGATCATTGCTGAAGCATTCCTTTTGTTGATGGGATGCCCTTGACACGATCATCGGTTTGCGTCGCCCAGTCAAGGGCTTTGGCGATGGCTTTAAACATGGCTTCTGTTACATGATGAGAGTCTTCTCCGCTCACTACTTCAACGCACAGAGTGATCCCTGAGTGTTGGGTTACGGCACGAAGGAATTCGCAAGCGTCATGAAAAGAGTATTGTGCGGTTGACGCGAATTTTACTTTTTTGTCTTTGATTAAATGAAACGAAGGTCTTCCTGAAATATCAAGACTTGCACGAACCAGCGCCTCATCCATTGGAACGCTGAAACACCCAAAGCGCCTGATTCCAGCTTTCGATCCAAGTGCTTTCGCGAATGCTTGTCCTAACACAATGCCGACATCTTCATTAGTGTGATGAAGGTCAATTTCTAAGTCTCCTTTTGCGTGAATCTTTAAATCAAACAAGCCGTGCTTCGCAAGTGCGGTCAACATATGGTCAAGAAATGGAATTCCTGTGGAAATCTGATGTAAGCCTTTTCCATCTAGATTGAGCGTTGCCTGGATGTCGGTTTCTTTAGTTTTTCGTTTGACTTGAATTGTACGTGCTTTTTTTCCCATGTCATCTCCCGCGGGTTTTACAATTTTTGACGGTCTTCTGAAAATCTGGCTTCAAGCGAAATTCGGTGAAGAACAAGTCCTTCTAGTTCGGTCATTTTCTTGACTGCTTCTTTTGCTTTGAGTAATGCATCTTTTGAATAACCAATAATCTGCGTGCTTTTTATAAAGGTAGAGGTGCCGAGTGGTGAAAAATACTTTGCCGTGCCGCCGGTAGGAAGAACATGGCTTGGCCCTGCAACATAATCACCAATGACGGTTGGCGAATAAGGTCCTAAAAAAATTGCTCCCGCGTGGCGAATTTTTTTGGCAATTCGTTCCGGGTGTTCTGTTAAAATTTCCAAGTGTTCAGGAGCAAGTTCATTGGCAGCATCACAAGCTTCCGCCATTGTTTTCACTAGAAAGATATAGCCGCTATCAACGCGTTTATGAATTGCTTCTGTAAGTTTTTTCGAGTTGGTAATTAAGTACGACACCCCGCCAAAATGCTCCGCTTGAGCAAGGAGATCGCACGTTACAAAATCTTGGTTTGCTTCCCCGCTTGCGATAATTGCAACTTCACTTGGGCCTGCCACCATATCAATATCAACAAAACCAAATACTTGCCGTTTGGCTTCTGTGACATAAGGATTTCCAGGTCCAACAATTTTATCGACTTTAGGAATTGTCCGAGTGCCATAGGCAAGCGCAGCAATAGCTTGAGCACCCCCCATGCGATAGATTTCTTTAACGCCCAATAAGTTTGCCGCAACTAAAATGTGAGGGTCAATTTCTCCAGTTTCACGATTTGGGGGTGTCGCTAGCACGATTTCCTTAACACCGGCAACCTTAGCGGGAACCACTGTCATGTATACCGTCGACACGAGAGGAGCGGTTCCGCCAGGAATGTACACACCGACTCGTTCCAATGGGGCATACCGTTTTGCAAGATACGTACCATCTTTTCCATTCAATTCAAAGGATTTTCGTAACTCAGCTTGATAAAATCTTCGCACATTCTCAATGATTTGTTTCAAAAGAGGCACAAAGGTATACTGAATTCGTTCAAATGCACAATTAATTTCACCTTCGCTAACACTGATACGTTTCAGCGGTAAATCAACACGATCAAATTCTTTTGTGAAACGTCTGATTGCAGCATCTCCGCGTAATCGAACTTCATTTAAAATTCGCTCAACTTTTTTCTGGAGATTTCGATCGAATGAATTTAAAAAATCCTTCGAAAATTTCCGAGTAATTCCTTTATGCCATGAGATAATTTGCATTGAATTAGCTTCCTTGAATGATTGCAGCAACTCGTGCAAGCGCTTTAGAAACTACTTTCGGATTCTTACCCCCGCCTTGTGCAAGATCTTTTCGGCCACCGGCAGATCCCTCGCAAATCAATGCAAGCTCTTTCGCTATTTGAGTTGCATCTAACGAACTTTTTTCAAGATCTTTTGTCAGCGCAACAACAAGAGCAACCTTATCATCTTGAACGCCAAACAGAATGATAACAGCGGTGCGACTTATTTTTTGCTTAATATCATCACACACTTTTCTAAGTTCTTCGCTTGTTGTATTTTGCATGGTTTCGCTAACGATAAGAATTTTCCCAATTAGTTTTCCATTTTTGATCAGTTGATTGATATCTAAATCACTTTTTTTCTCTTGCTGTTTTCCCGAGTTTTTAACTGCTATTTGAAGTTTCTCAATTCGTTCAGTCAATTGGTCTGGAGCTGTCTTTAATAAATCGGACGCTTCTTTAAGTTGCTGCTTGAGCGCTTGAATGTAATGGAGTGCCCCAAGTCCTGTCAATGCTTCAATTCGCCGCGTTCCACTTGCAATCGCACTCTCACTAACAATCACAAACATTCCAATATCACCTGTTTTACTGCAATGTGTGCCACCGCAAAGCTCTTTACTGAAACCAAGCACATCGATCACGCGTACGCTTTCTTCATATTTATCGCCAAAAAACGCAATCGCACCTTCTTTGGTTGCTTTGTGATATGGCTCAATTCGCGTGTTCACGTCATGATTTTGCATCACAACAGAATTTACCAGTTGCTCAACCTTTTGAATTTCTTCTCGAGTAAGCGCTTTTTGATGAGAAAAATCAAATCGTAACTTTTCGGAACTCACCAGCGAGCCTACTTGCCGAACATGATTTCCTAGCACATTTCTCAACGCGCTTTGCATCAAGTGGGTTGCCGTATGATTTCGCTTGGTTGATTCTCGTCTCTCTCTATCAACCTTTGCCATCACCTGCATTCCTTCACGAACGCTGCCTTTTGCCAAAGTTCCAATATGAACGATTGTTTTCTCACGCTTTTGTGTATCCCGCACTAAAAATTCAAACGCATTTCCTGAAATGACACCCTGGTCTCCAACTTGCCCGCCACCTTCAGGGTAAAAGGGAGTCTGATCTAATATTAAAACCGTGTCTGGACCATTGGTCGACAGCCACAAAACGTTTCCCTCTGCATTAAGGGTTTGGTAACCAAGGAATTTTGTTGGAGGTAAATGTGAAATTTCTTTTTTAGCTTCATCCACAGAAAAGATCGAAGAAGATATTTTACTTTTTTCTTTGGCGCGTTTTTTTTGTTCAGTCATTAATGCTGTAAACCCCTGTTCATCAACCCCCAACCCTTTCTCTTTTGCAATCAATTTTGTCAGCTCATCTGGAAAGCCGTATGTATCGTACAATAAAAATACATCTTCACCCGAAAGCTCTCGCTGCCCTTTTCTGCCTGCTTCGTCCGTTAATTTTGACAACACGATGAGGCCTCGATCCAGCGTCTCAAGAAACTTTTCTTCTTCCTGTTGTATTGTTTGTGAAACGCTTTTCTCTGATTGCTTCAACTCAGGATAAGCCGCTCCCATAGTTTGAATGACGGCAGGAACAATCTGATAAAGAAAAGGTTTGTGAACGCCAATGGAACTTGCCCGCCACACGCTTCGCCTGATTAATTTTCGAATCACATAACCACGCCCTTCATTAGAAGGAAAAGCTCCATCGGTGATCGCAACGGTAGCTGCCCGACCATGATCGACCATGGCATAAATTTGTTGGGTGTGCTGTGACAAACGAATTCCAAGCGCAGCGCTAACGGCATCAATCATTGGTTGAAAAATATCAATTTCAAAATTCCCACGTTTTTTTTGTAAGACGCACGCAATGCGTTCAAGACCAGCACCGGTATCAATATTCTTTGCAGCGAGCGGAATCAATGAGCCATCGGATTGGCGATTAAATTGTGTAAACACCAAATTCCAAATCTCAGCAAAACGCCCTGAACTATCTTCATACCATTCCGTTTTTCTTTCAG
>JACQQN010000002.1 GCA_016206995.1 Candidatus Omnitrophota bacterium
CCTTTATCCTCTCCCCTTAGGGGAGAGGATAATGGTGAGGAGCTCTTGGCAATACCGCGCGCTTTATTTTTGGCCACTGATTGCAATGGCTGGACGACTTGCTCAAAGAATCGTTCTGAATTTATGGAACATGATAGAAAGTTAGAGGAATTAATTAAATGGTTAATCTTGGTATGATTACTCAAAGTTTTAGGTTGCGCGAGTATTACTATATGTTGCTCCGCCACAAGTTGTATTTTTTTGGTGCTATTTTTGCGTCAATGTTCATCGCATTAATATTAACGTTTGTGCTTCCGAAAAGTTATCGCGCTGAAACAGTTCTCTTGATTCAGGAAGAAAAGTTTCTGAATCCATTGATTTCAGGTCTCGCAATTTCACCGGGTATGGCGGAACGGTTGCGTACTTTGAAAGAAGAGCTGCTTTCTTGGCAGCGCCTGACGTTGCTCGCTGAGAAACTTGGAATGGATAAAACCACCAAGAATCAATATGAGTACGAGCAAATGATTCGTAGCTTGCGGGATCACGTTTCCGTCAAAATGAAAGGGCACGACATCATTACCATTCGGTTTGAAGGAGCCGATCCCAAGCAAGCTCAGAAAATAGTTCAAACACTTTCTGACATTATCATTCAAGGCAACCTCGCGTCACAAAATCTGGAAGCCAACAGCGCAATCCGTTTTATTGAGGAACAGCTTGAAGCGTATCGCACCAAACTGGAAAAATCAGAAGCGGAACTCAGGACTTTTCAAGAGCTCTATGAATCAACGCTTCCAGTTGCTTCCCGCTTAAACGATCAATTGGTGAATCTCAAAATGCAGCTCAACACACTTCTCATTGATAACACCGAAGAACATCCGGAAGTGATCAAAACCAAACAGTTGATTGAAGATCTTCAAAAGCAGCGCGACGCGCAATTCAATCTTGCCAAAGAGCAGGGACTTGATATTGATTCTAAACGATATAACGAATTTACATCTGTAACGCCTGTTCACGAGCAGCAACTTGCGAAACTCCAGCGTAATTATGCGGTGAACGATCAAATGTACCAGTCGCTTCTCAATCGGCTTGAGACTGCTAAAATTTCACAGACCCTGGAGCAATCGGATAAAGGAACCAAATTTTTTATTTTGGAACCAGCGCGGCTGCCCTTAAAACCCGTAAGTCCAAACAAGTTCATGCTTCTCTTTGGAGGTTTTCTGGTAGGGCTCGGTTTGGGTTGCGTTTTGATTTATTTCTTGGAATTTGGTGATAATTCGATCCGTACCGTGGATGATGCAAGACTTCTTCTTGAACAGCCGATCCTTGGTTGGATTGGAACGATTCATCCCGAGGAATTGCTCTTAGAACATCAGGCAAGGAGCGCGGTTCATGTATAACCGATTCTACGGGTTTCGTGAAAATCCGTTCAACCAAACGCCCGACACGGACTTCTTTTTTCCATCTGAACATCACAAAGCGGCGATGGATGCCATGCTTTATGCTGTCCGGCAGAGAAAAGGTTTCGTGGTCATCACAGGTGAAATTGGATCCGGAAAGACAACGGTTTCCAGAGCGCTCCTTAAGAAGTTGGGTGACGAAGTAAAAAGCGCAGTGATCACAAACACACATTTGACACCCAAGGGAATTATTTTGTTGATGATGGAAGACCTTGAAATTGATTATGTCCCCGGTTCCAAAGAGAAACTTTTGATTCAGCTGAATGAATTCTTGCTCACGCAGGCGTCGATGGACCAAACCGTTGTTCTTTTGATTGATGAAGCGCAAAATTTGTCGCCGGCGTGCCTTGAAGAAGTGCGGATGATTTCCAATTTGGAAACAGAAAAAGAGAAGCTCGTTCAAATTATTTTGATGGGTCAGCCCGAACTGAAAAGCAAGCTTCAAAAACCGACGCTTGAGCAGTTGAGGCAGCGAATTGCGCTTCGTTATGAGTTGAGGCCGTTAACCGAAAAAGAAGTGAAGGATTACATTCGTTATCGGTTAAACCTGGTAAAATCAAATGGTAAAGACATGGATTCGCTTTTTAACGAGGAAGCGCTTTCTCTGATTTACAAACATTCGAGAGGGCTTCCCCGGTTGATTAATATTTTTTGTGACCACGCACTACTCACGGCTTGTGTCGCCGAAGCGAAATGCGTGACACCCAAGATGGTGGAAGAATCAGTTTCAGAAATTAGATTTTAAGTTCCCCTCACCTTTGTTTAGTAGGGGACAGGGCAGGGTGAGGAGTGAGAGAGGAAAGAAAATGAGCAAATTTACAAAAGCACTTGAGAAAATTCAAGAAGGAAAAGTGGAGGCAGAAGAAAGTCTCCGAAAGCAGCCCTTTTCTTTTGAAACGATGGATGCGGAAGAATCAAAGCAAACTGAATGGAAACGCGGGATCCCTTCAATAAAAAATGCTCGGCCATTGCCTGACATCGTTTCCTATCACTTTTCGGATTCTGTGATGGCAGAACAATACCGGATGCTGAGAGCCAATCTTGAAACGAGTTTCACGAAAGAAGGCGGAAAAGTCATTTTGGTTTCAAGTTCAGTTCATGGTGAAGGAAAAACGGTGACCACTGCTAATTTAGCGCTTACACTGGCTGAAAATCCAGACATACGGATTGCCGTGATTGACGCAGACTTGAGAAAAGGGCGTCTTGCGGAGTGTCTTGGATTCGGGAAAGACCGGACAGGACTTTCAAACTATCTTACCAACGGAGAAGATTTTTCTCCTAAGAAATTTATGGTGAAGAATTCGAAGGACAATATCGTGGTGATTCCACGCGGTGCTTACACAAAGAATCCTTCGCAGCTTGTGAATTCAGGTAAGTTTCGGATGTTGATTGCACAGCTCAGGAATTGGTTTGATTATGTCTTAATTGACTCACCACCGATCATGGCTGTGGCAGATGCCAGCATCATTGGTCGTGAAGCGGATGGGCTCCTCATGATTATTCGCCTTGGAAAAACTCCCAAAAATATTATTTCACACGCCAATCTTCTTTTCAAACAAGCAGGAATCAATTTGCTTGGGTATGTTCTCACGAACGTTGCTTATCCTTCAGAACAGTACCGCTATTACTATGGATATAGCGATGTCGAGGAAAAACAAGTCAAGCGCTTTAAGAGGCAAGCCAAATCAGCGGTTAGAAAAGTCGGTGCCCAGCTTCAGAATTTTGAAGAGCAGTTTAATACTTGGTGGGATCACAAGGTTGCTGCAGGGGCAAAGCAAAAGCGAGAAAAAATAAAATCATCAAGCGAGGTGAAAGAGTCATGAGTCGATATTTAGTTACCGGCGGAGCAGGTTTTATCGGTTCCAATATTGTGGATGGGCTTCTTGCAAAGGGCCACAAAGTGCGCGTGTTTGATGATTTGTCCACAGGGAAGAAAGAAAACCTTGCTCATTGCGAGTCAAAAATTGAATTTGTGCTTGGGGACCTTCGTGATCGGGAAGCCATTCAAAAAGCTGCAAAAGGAATTGACGGAATCTTTCACATTGCAGCGCTTCGAGCGGTTCTGCGTTCGGTGGATGACCCTTCAGAAACGAACGATGTTAATGTCACCGGTACGTTGAATGTTCTTTTGGCAGCGCGCGATCAATCGGTGAAACGAGTTGTTTTCTCATCATCATCTTCGGTTTACGGCGAGACGGAAGAATTTCCGCTTAAAGAAGAAGCGAAGCCGAGGCCGGAATCTCCCTATGCGGCCAGCAAAGTTATGGGAGAGTATTATTGCAAATTGTTTACGAAGCTTTACAACCTTGAAACCGTTGCGTTGCGGTATTTCAACGTATTTGGGCCGAGACAAAATCCAGAATCAAAATATTCCGCTGTCATTCCAATTTTTGTGGATGATTTACTTCATGACAAGTCACCCGAAATTCACTGGGACGGTAAACAATCGCGCGATTTTTCTTACGTGGATAACGTGGTGACAGGAAACATTTTAGCCATGGAGCGGAAAGGGGCGAGCGGGGAAGTATTCAATATTGCCTGCCACGAGGAATTTTCAGTCCTCGATATCTTTAACAATTTAAAAGCGATCCTTAACATTCATCACATCCAACCCACCTTCAAACCCAAGCGAGCAGGCGACGTCCGGCGGACGTTTGCGGACATTTCCAAAGCCGAGAAGCTTTTGGGTTTCACCGTTCAAACCCGCTTTCGTGAGGGGCTCAAAAAAACTGTTGATTGGTTTTTGTCCGAATCTGGGAATTTGCCTTCCAAGTCGGCCAAGGTAAAGATTGCGGCAGTTTAGCCTGAAGTTTCCTCAAGCGCTTCGACTCATTTGATTTTGCATGTTTCGCTCAGCGCTGTGGTGAGCGAAGCCGCCACGGCCCATGGCGGATAGTCGAACCACAGATTTTCCATTGATTGTTTGCAAATAGTTTGGCGGCAGTTTTTGCGTGCGTTTGTTGCAAAAAATAAACGAGGGGTTTGAGAAACATGACATCTTTAAAAGAAATTGCTGATCGGAAAAAGCGAGCGACTTGGTTGTTTTTCGTGGTCGCAATTCTTGTTATCCTTCATTTGGTGAGTTTATTTGCTCAAAAATGGAGTTGGCAGATGGAACGGATGTTTAATTTAGATGGAGAAAATAACATCCCCACTTGGTTTTCAAGCATCATTTTAGCTTTATCTGCTTTTACCGCGTATGATTGTTTCAAGCAATCGATTAATTCACAACACCGGAACATCTGGCGTTTGGTTGCGGTGGGCCTGTTGTTTCTTTCCTGTGATGAAGTGGCCATGTTGCATGAAAATTTAGGATCTGTTTTAGAGCGCCATGTTTGGGTACCTGTTTTGGGTACAAAAATTCTAACCGTTTTTCCTGAAACCGTTTGGCCTATTATGTTAGCTCCTTTAGTGCTGGCGAGTATTTTATTATTTGGTTTTGGTTTGCGCGCGTGCTTAAAAGGATCCACCCAAGCTTTTCAACTTCTTTCTTTAGGGATCGCGTTCATGTTTTTCGCTGGCGTTGGGTTAGATTTCAGTACTAATTTTATTAATCAAAATCAGTTCCCCTGGTTATTGCAAGTTGAAATTATTTTGGAAGAATCTTTTGAGATGATGGGAGAAATTCTCATTCTTTTAGGATTGATCACACATCAGGGAAATTATTAAAAGATCTAGCTTTAACGCGAGCGATGTCGCAGTCAGGCCAAAAGAGTGATCAAGAGGCAATGGAATGTCTTCATTAAAAGAAAAAACAGTGTCGGGTGTGAAGTGGTCGGTCATGAACCGAGTCCTTCAAAAAGTGATTTCGGTTGGAACGTTCGCAATTCTTGCACGGATTTTAGAACCGGCTGACTTTGGTTTGTTTGCGCTTGCCTTTGTCGCAATTGACAGCCTTTCGGTTTTCAAATCTTTTGGAATTGATTCCGCATTGATTCAGCGTAAAGACGATCTTGGAAGAGCGACCGATACGGCTTTTTTTCTCATTATGGCTGCCGGCTTGGTTACTTTTCTGGTGGGTTGGTTGATTGCGCCAGTTGCCGCGAAGTTTTTTGATAATCCTCACGTTCTCTCCATTATTCAAGCGCTTGTCGTTTCTTACCTTTTAAGTTACATCGGAAAGGTTCCATTTGCGCTGCTCCAAAAACAAATGCGGTTTCAAGTGAGTAACGTGATTGATTTTATAGGTTCCATTGCAAACAGCGTTTTCGCAGTTTTGTTTGCTTTAATTTCTCCATCCGTTTGGAGCCTTGTGTGGGCGTACTTGATCAAGCAATGCACAACCGCGGTGGTGAGTTGGCGACTTTCCGGGATCAAGCTTAGATGGCAATTTGATCCGAAGATTGCTAAGGAACTTTTTCATTACGGAAAGTTTATGACGGGGCTTGGCATTCTTTGGTATTTAGCAGGCAATATTGGCAACATTGTTGTTGGTAAAGTACTTGGCGTTGCGATGCTTGGCTATTACACGCTTGCTTTTAACGTTGGCAATTTCATCAACACGCATTTTACCCAATTAATTTCAGGCGTTTTATTTCCTGCTTACTCTACAATTCAAGAAGATTCTGAAGCGCTCAAGCGGGTTTACCTGAAAACCGTCAAGTTTGTTTCCATGATTTCCATTCCGTTTAGCATGATATTAATTGTGCTTGCTGAGGAAATTACACTGACCTTGTATGGTGCAAAATGGTCCGCGGTAATTCCGCTCATGAGGATTTTTGGTTTCGTTCAACTTCTTGCACCAATCGTAGCTTGCTCAGGCCCAGTTTTCATGGGATGTGGGAAGCCGAAATATAGTTTTTATTTGACACTCACATCACTTTTTGTCCATACACCGTTTCTTATTCTTTTTTCAAAAGCATGGGGGCTCGAGGGGGCGGTTTATGCTTCGCTTGCAACCATTTCTTTATTCGCACCGATCAATTTATTTTTAGCCCACAAAATTGTTCAGTTCCGAGCAGGTGAATTCCTAAAAAACATTGTGCCTTCGATTGGTTGTTCGATCGTCATGGTGATCATGACGCTTACATTTAAATGGATGTTCAAGGGGCCCATTTCGCACATTTCCCTATTGGATCATTATTTTGTGAAGCTTGGTATTTTTTCTGCTTTAAGTATCTTTTTTTATGTTGCGGTTTATTTCTTGATGGATCGTCCGGCTGTTTTGGAAGCGAAGCAAATGATTTTTAAACTGAATCAAAACCAGAGTGTTGCATGAAGCAGCTTATAGATATTGGCACAAAAGGGATTTTTGTCAGCAAGCCGACGCTCGTGAAAGAAGATGGTGAATGTACTGTAACATTTTTTGTCACGACTGGAAAGGAATCGCAAGAAATTTGGTTCAAAACTCGTAATCTTCCCGATGTTGACTATAGCGATGTTGCTTTAGCAACAACTTTATTGCCAGCGATGAAATTGGGTTGCCCATTACAACTTGAAGGCGAAGTATCTCCTCAGCTTTTTAGTGTCCTTGAAAAAATGCAAGATATTTATTCCTGTTGGTTTCCTCAATATCAAAAAGTCATGGTCAAAGCCTTTACAAAACCAAAAGATAACTTTTCTCAAGAAAACTCAGTAGGATGTTTTTTTACGGGGGGAGTAGATTCTTTTTATACACTGCTGAAACATTCTGATGAGATCAGCCATTTAATCTTTGTGCATGGTTTCGACGTTCGTTTGGATGATCAAGAGCTCTACCGTAACGTGAAAAGCGCAATGTTAGATGTCGCCAAAGCAACTCATAAAGAAGTGATTGAGGTTGCCACAAATGTTCGTTTGCTCTTAGATCGATTTACGAAATGGGATCATTCCCATGGTGCTGCGTTGGCAAGTGTCGCATTGCTTCTTTCTGCGCAGTTCCGCAAGATTTATATTGCTTCGTCCAACCCTTATAACGTGTTAGAACCCCACGGCTCTCATGTTCTTTTGGATCCATTGTGGAGTATTGAAAATACGGAAATTGTTCATGATGGTTGTGAAGCAACGCGGGTAGAGAAAGTGGTAAGAATAGCAGAAAGTCATGTCGCTTTGGATTACCTGCGTGTGTGTTACGAAAATAGAAACGGAGCTTACAATTGTGGTATTTGTGAAAAATGTTTGCGTACCATGCTCAATTTGCAAGCGGTTGGTGCACTTAAAAAATGCAAAACTCTTCCGCACACGTTTGACTTATCAAGAATCAGTTGGATCGAAATGCCAAATGAAAGAGTCAGATTATGCACTCAAGAAACGCTTCAGGTGTTGAAGAAAGATAAAAATAATCATCTCATAGTGGAAGCAGTGGAAGAGAGCCTGAGTGGAGTTTATTACCGAGGAATATGGAGTTGGCCTCGGCGGGCGCTCAATTTCTTAAGACGGAAAAGGTTTTGGAATATTATTAGGTGAATTTACTACATGGAAAACAGCATTTTAAAAATTCCTGAGCGACTTTGGAAGGCGATTGAGTGGAGAGCTGAAGAAACTTGGGACCGACTCCATGTTGAAGCGTCCATTTGGAAACACAGGATTTTTGAAATCGGTGGCGTTAAGATTCCGGTGACAAAGTACTGGTCACCGACCATGAAGGAAGCGATTGTTCGCGGACGGTATGAGACTGCGGAACTCTCTCTCCTTGAGAAAGCGCTAGAGTCAACTGATGTGGTGATGGAGCTCGGAACCGGGATTGGTTTACTCGCAAGTTATTCGGCGAAGCGGATTGGTTCAGAACACGTCTTTACTTATGAGGCGAATCCGGAGCTTGAACCGCATATTCGAAAAGTTTTTGAGTTAAATCACGTTAAGCCGCGTTTGGAAATATGCATTCTTGGGCCTGACGGTGGTGAAACTACACTTTATATTGCAAAAGACTTTTGGAACTCATCTTGTCTTTGGCTGATTCCCGGCGAGCGATTGGTTCGCGTCCGCGTGAAGAGTTTTCAGCACGAACTTGAACGTATTTGCCCCACTTTTTTGATTATTGATATTGAAGGCGGTGAATATGAATTGTTTCGCAAGACTTCTAATCTCACAGGCGTTCAAAAAGTGCTCATAGAGCTTCACAAGCATATTCTGAACCCTAAGAAAATTAACTTTGTAGAGAATTTCTTTAAAGTGCAAGGGTTTTCAATTGCGGAAAAAAGTTCTGGAAATGATGTCTATCTTTGGCAACGTCGTAGTAGCGATTCATTTGAGAAACAAAATGGGGTTTTACAGAAATGAGTCATGATGTGAAACAAGTAAGCGAACGATGCTCAATTATTGTGGTTCCGCGCGACCGATTTTCAACCACGGCGTCGTGCATCGATCATATTCTTCAAAATACACAAGGACCGTATGATCTGATGGTTGTTTTGGGTGGAGCGCCTTTGCACACTCAAGAAAGCTTACGAGCACGCTACGGCTTACGTGCTGAATTCATTTTTGTCCCGCAGTTTTTAAATCCAGCACAAGGTCGTAATATTGGCCTGCGCGCTGCAAAAACCCGGCTTGCGGTTTTGATTGATAACGATGTTCATGTGCGGCCAGGTTGGTTTGAACCGCTTTTAGAGTGCCGGCACGAGACCGGCGCGACGATGGTGGTTCCTTTGATGCTTGAGTTGGACAATTGGATTCATACAGCAGGAAACGATCTTTACATCACTTATGAAAATAACAGAGCTTACGCGTATAAGACGCTTCGACATCATCACAAAAAGTATTGTGAGGGTTCAAATTTAAAACGTGAGCCGACGGATTATGGAGAGCTCCATTGTCAGTTGGTCGAAGTTGAACCCGCGCTTCGTTTAGCGGTTTATGATGAACAAATTCAGGAAGTAGGTGAATGCGATTCAGGGCTGATTTGGAAAAAGGCAGGACTTCCGATGTGGTTTGAGCCAAAATCCGTGGTTGATTATGCTCAACCGACAGGGATTACCGATTCCGATGACCTGCGTTTTTTTATTTGGCGTTGGGATATGCGGCTTATTTTAAAAGGGTATCTCCACTTTCAAAAAAAATGGAATATCGACATGACAGAATATCATACATTTCAGGAATGGCTTCTCCGCTGGAACCGAAAGCTTGGATTTTTACCGAGGGTTTTTCCATCCAAGTGGGCGCTTCTCGTTGATTTGAGAATCAAGAAATTGTTTGAGCTAATTGCGAAAGTAATTCAGTTGCCACAAAGTCTTTGGAATCGATTGGTTGCTTGGCGGCTCGGTTTTTACGATTGGCCGCAAAAAAACTGATTTTGTGGGGGTTTCATAAAAATGAGTGACAATTTGAATCAAGCAAACGAACGATGTTCCATTATTGTAGTCCAGAGGGACCGGTTTTCGACCACTGAGAAATGCATTGATCACATTCTTCAAAATACACCGGAGCCATACGACTTAATTGTTGTCTTTGGTGGCACGCCTCAGCGCATTGAAACCAATTTGAGGAATCGTTACGGTTCAAAAGCAAAATTTATTTTTGAACCTAATTTCACAAATCCGCACAAAGCGCGAAACATTGGTCTTCGTGCTGCCGCGACGCGTTTTGCTGTTGTGATGGATAATGACGTTTACGTGCGTCCGGGATGGCTTGCGCCGCTTCTTGAATGCCAGCGTGAAACCGGGGCGTCTATGGTGACTCCGTTAATTTTGGAGACTGAAAAAATGATACACGCTGCAGGAAATGGTTTTTATGTGACTCAGGATTGGGGTCGAACGTATGGTTTTAAAGAATTGCGTTACTATCAGAAAATTTATTCCGAAGGCACTAATTTAAAACGCGAGCGAACAGATTATGGAGAGCTCCATTGCCAGTTGGTAGAAGTGGAACTTGCTTTGCGTCTTGGGATCTATGATGAAAAACTTCAAGATCTTGGCGAATGCGATTCGGGTCTCACGTGGAAAAAAGCTGGCTTGGAAATGTGGTTTGAACCGCGTTCCGTGGTGTTGTTTGATCATCCCATTACCGTAACTCATCCAGATGACGTCCGCTATTTTATATGGCGATGGAATATGAAAACCATCTTTGAGGGGTATCAACATTTTGAGAAAAAATGGGGAATTGATATGACTGAATATCATACTTTCCAGGAATGGTTACTTAAATGGAATAAAAAGCTAGGTTTTTTTCCACGCATATTTCCGTACGCTTGGGCGCTTTGGCTTGATCTGCGACTCAAACAAGTTTTTGGATTATTAATCAAGCTCATTTTGTCGCCATTGAGTCTATGGAACCGGTTCGTTGCTTGGAAATTAGGTTTTTATGGTTGGCCTCGTTATGAAGAAAGGTCTCAATGAAATTTGACATCAGCGTTGTTGTTTGTACTTACAATCGGTGTGAAAGTTTAAAAGATACGCTCGGCGCTTTGTCCAAGCAACAAATTGCTGACGGTATCTTACTTGAAATTCTTGTTGTGGATAATAACAGTCATGACGCAACAAAAAAAGTTATCGAAGAAGAGGCTCAACGCAGCCGCTGGCCCATGAAATATATTTTTGAAGGCAACCAAGGGAAAAGTTACGCGCTAAATCGAGCAATTAAGGAAGCTTGCGGTGAACTGGTGGTATTTACAGATGACGACGTTCTGCCCTCTCGGCATTGGGTCAGCAATTTATGGAACGCATATCGAGAACACAATGCACAAGTGTTGGGTGGGCCGATTCGTCCATTATGGGAAAACAGACCCCCTCAATGGCTTCAAAATCAGCAGTTCCAGGATTATCTTGCACTTTTGGATAGAGGTTCAAAATTAATTCTAACTGAAAATTTTGGAAGCGATTTTTTATATGGAGCGAATTTGGCGGTCAAGCGCTCGCTGCTTTTGAAAATTGGTGGATTTCGAACGGATTTAGGTCCGAACGGTGAAAAAATGATGATGCGGGGTGAAGATAGTGAATTGGTTGGACGATTAGGGGAGCAACATGTGCTGGGGGTTTATATTCCGGAAGCAATCATTCATCATAAAGTCTCCGCAGCGCGCATGAAACTAAGCTATTTGCGGAAGTGGCGATTTTGGGCGGGAATTTCTTGGGCGATCAAAAATGGGTCAAGCCCACGAATACCGCTATGGCTTGTTTGGGAATGTTCGTCTTATTTTGTGGGCGTGTTTTTCTTTTGGATTACTCGAAATCAAATCCGCCAGGTTAGTTGTGAACGCATCGCCTGGTTTCAGTTGGGGATGAATAAGGAACTCATCACCCGTTTTATAACAAGGAAAAAGTTTTCTTCTTGCGAACCTTTATTACAAGCAAAAGCTTCTGAAGAAACAAAGGAAACCGTTTTAGATTTAACGGGACAGAGTCATGATTAGTTTACAGACAAAGAAATCTTCCAAGCTTTGCAAAATTGGGCTTGTCACGCGTGAATTTTTCCACGAGGAGCTTCGGGGATTTGGTGGGTTTGGTTGGATGTCTCAGAGCATTGCTAATTTCTTTAACTCAAGAAAAAATGGATTAGCAGTGGATGTACTCATTAATAAAAAGAACTGCGAACGTTTCATTCAAAAACATGGAAATACTCCTGTCATTTTTGAATATGCCAGGAAGAACGGTTTTTTCCAAAATAGCTTGAGCTATCTACGTTATCTTACCAATTTGCGCTCGAGGCGAATCAAGTTGTTGATTACCATTGATTATGAAAGAGGCTATGAAGAAATTCTCATGTCGCAGCCGCGGATACCTGCAATCATTTGGCTGCGAGATCCACGCACCTTGTCTGACTGGCAAAAAGTCCTGACCGTGGAATTGGAAGCAAAACACATTGTCAAAAAAAGTCTCCCAGAATTGGAAGAACAAATTATGATTACAAAAAGATCTGTTCAAAATTTGCTTTCGCAGGCTGCTGTTTCAAACCGCAGGATTTTGTTCGCATGCAAAGGAAAATTTTTGATTCCGAAAATGAAAGAGATATTTGCTCTTCCAATGTTGGAACCAATCCATCTTCCCGATCCGATACTTCCACCGTCAGAAGAAGTTCAAAAATCATCTTTACCTCGCGTGCTTTTTCTAGGTCGATTAGATCCGGTTAAGAGACCATGGATCTTTTTTGAATTGGCAAAACGGTTTTCAAAAGTCGAATTTTTTGTTGCAGGCCGAACTCATTTTCCGAAGATAATGAATTCCATTATTGGTAAGTATCGTCACTTATCAAATCTTAAGTTTTTAGGTTTAGTCCAAGGGGTTGAAAAACAAAAGCTTTTACAGTCATCGTGGGTGCTTGTCAATACCAGCATCCACGAATCTCTCCCGCTTTCTTTTGAAGAGGCTTTTACTTGTGGTACTCCAGTGATCGCCGGAAATGTGAATCCTGATAATCTTGCTGATCGATTTGGAATTTTTGTGGGTGAGCATTTGGGGGATGGGAGAGATGAACATGCGCTTGATGCTTTTTCGAGTGCCTTAGAGAAAATGATCGACGATGACAACTTTAGAATAAATAAAGGTTCAGCTGCAAGAAAATACGCGCATGAGACATATTCGTTTGAGAATTTTGAAAGGCATCTTAAAACTTTATGGGAAACAGAAAATCAGATTGTTTAGCTAGCAGAACCGAAAAAGTTCTTTACATCAGCCGTTCGCACTCATTCTTTGGTGCTGAGAAAAGCTTGTTTAAATTGGTAAAGAACCTTAATCGAAAAATATTTCATCCGATCATGTTAGTTCCTTTCGGCTGCTCGTACGTGAAAGAATTCTCTGATATTGGAGCAGAGGTTCGGAAGATTCGAATGCCGTCTCTTCATATGAGAAATTTTTTTTCGATTATTCTGACAAATATAAAGCTTATTGGGCTGACGTGGAAAGAAAAGGTAGCAATTGTTCATTTTAATTTACCAGTTCACATTGATTCATCGTTTTTATTTATACTGTTTTTGAAGCTTTTTCGAATCCCATTCTTTATTCATGTAAGATCACCACTTATTTTTAGTGCTTTTGAACGATTCTTAATGCGGTGGGGGCGTTTGATTTATGTTTCGAAAGCGATACAAAATCAATTTCTTATACGCCGCCAATCAGACTTTCTAGCCAGACCTTTCCATGAAAGGGGCGCATTAATTTATGATGGCAGGAAACTGTCGAAATATCTGAGTGATTTTTCACCTTTGGGTTTAGAAAAAGAGTTGAAGTTAAGTGGGGGCAGGGTGGTTGGTTTTGTAGGGGCTTTGGATGAAATCAAACGTCCCGATTTATTTCTTCAGGTTGCAGCTTGCGTTAAAACAAGAAGCCAAGCATCCGTGAGATTTCTAATGGTTGGTGACATACGGGAACAAACGGATGTATTAATACAATACAAAGAAAGATTATTGCAACTGCGCGATGAATTGAATCTTCAGGAAGATGTTACTTTTACTGGCTACCGAAATGACGTTGAAGATATTTTCAAGTTGATCGACGTTCTAGTGCTTACGAGCAAAAGAGATTGCTTGCCGGGTACGGTCATTGAAGCAATGGCATTTGGGAAACCTGTGGTTGCATCAGCAGTAGATGGCGTTGTTGAAATGGTTGATGATGGTGAGACGGGGTATCTTATATCGAATGGCGATCCCGCTGATTATGCGGAAAAAATTTTAGAATTACTTGCCAACGATTCAAAGCGGTCTGAAATGGCAAGAAAAGCCCGTCTAAAGGCAAAGGATTTATTTGATATTCACGACCACGTATTTCAGGTTGAGAGCCTTTATTATTCTGCGTTGGGCATGACGCCTAAACAGCGCGCGACTGGTTTGAAGGATGATTTTCAAAATATACCGGATAAAGAATCTGCGGAGAAAATCCATGTTGGTTAGTGTTGTGATTCCAACCCATAAGCAAGAGAGACGCGCTTATTTAAAAGAAGCGCTTGGGAGTGTTCTTTCTCAAACATATTCTAATTTTGAAATTATTATTGTGGATGATGGTTCCGGTCTGCCGTTGTTTGAAGAGTTTAAAGAATGCTATACGAATGGAAAGATTCGTGTAATTCGTCACGAATCTAGCCAGGGAATTTCAATAGCGAGAAATCATGCTGTGGAAGAATCGCGTGGAGAATTGATTGCTTTTTTAGATGATGATGACATCTGGAACCCTGACAATTTGGAACGTAAAGTTCAAATCATGCGTGAAAATCCCAATATCGCAATGGTCGGAAGTAACTTGATGCCTGTGAATGAGAAAGTAGAACCGTTGTTGCGTGGCCGGCGAAAGGGCCCGGCAGGCCTTAATACGCTTCAGGATATTATCTTTTACGGTTGGACGCCACCCTCAGGGATTCTGGTTAGAAAAAGATGCCTTGAGGAAATAGGTGGTTTTGACCCAAGTTTTAAAGCAGGCGGAGAAGACGAAGATTTATATTTGCGTCTTGGCCAAAGATTTTCTTGTTTTTTTCTGAATGAAGATCTTGGAAAGTACCGCGTTCATACATTGAATACGAGTAGTAATTTACGTTTGAATATAGAGCCGGCACAAGCTTGGGTAAAGCTTTTAGATTCTACGAAACATCGTTCGGATATTCCAATTCCTTTCATTAAACGGAAAATCTCGCGCAAATATTTCAAAGCGGCTCGTGCATTTGTATGGAAGGGAAATTTTGAAAAGGCATTCAATTGTTTTTTGGAAGCGATTCGTTATGTCAATTTTAATCTTAGAGCACCTAACAAAACCTTGTCATTCTGAGCCCTTCGGTTGTCACCCTGAACGAAGTGAAGGGTATCAGGGTAAACTCCGCGAAGAATCTGCGTTCGTAGATCCTTCGGCTAACGCCTCAGGATGACACTTTTGTTAGACACTCTTAATACAACAAAATTTAGGGAGAAATTTTCATGATACGTGAAGAATTATACGACGACAATGTTGAAATCGCTGACCTTAAAAAGGCAGAGCTTTTATCCGAAACTAACTTTACCAATACTTTCAAAAAGGAAAAGCGTTTGGATTTAATTGCAAAACTTCGGGCCAAAATCTATCAAGTGCTTAATCCTTTGATTGGCCAAGGCATTA
>JACQQN010000032.1 GCA_016206995.1 Candidatus Omnitrophota bacterium
TATGGATCTTGTGGTGAGCGGTGTCCAAGGGGTCCAGGAGGTTGAAGAGGCTGTTCGACAGTCTCAGAATCAAGGCCGTGTTTATCTCATTCCACATCTTGGTCAAGATGATTTAATCGCTGCTTATAGCGGTGCGGAACTTTTTATTTTCCCATCTCTTGAAGAAACGTTTGGGTTCCCGCCGGTGGAAGCGATGGCGTGCGGCGCGCCAGTTGTTGCATCAAATGCATCTTGTATTCCAGAAGTATTGGGAGATGCGGCTTATTTTGTGGATACAAAAGAACCAAAGCCGCTTGCAGAAGCGATCGCGAAGGTTTTGCAGGATAAAAATTTGCGGGAAAATTTGATTCAAAAGGGTAAAGAACGAGCCGCGCAATTCAAATGGGAAAAAGCCGCACGAGAAACACTTGCAGTTTACGAGGAGGCGATTCGATGATGAACATTCTCTTAATTGACCGCGCGCTTCCTTCGTCAGTTTTCTCTGGGAAAACCGTGCGCCTCAAAAACATTTATGGCCGGCTTGCAAAAGAAATGAATGTTTATTTCTTAAGAACCGCTCAAGTGGGCGAGGAAAAAGAGTCTGAAGAGCTTGAACTTTGGACACAAAAGACATTTCAGAAATGTTTGCGGCTCTCACCACTTGGGCGAGCGAAGTTTCTTCCGCGTCTCCGGACGCTGATTGGTTTCCGGCCGTGGTATGACCTTTATTCAAAGTATCCGAACCAGATCAAGAAAATTTCTAATGAGCTTCGGGTGTTTGTGGTGGAAAATAAAATTGATGTGGTTGTAACGTTTGATAACGAAATTGCTCAGTATGGATTTCTTTTGTCAAGCACCTGCCCATGGATTCAGGATGTTGGGGATTCGATGGTGTTGCAAGTGAAACGGCAAGCAAAAGAAGCAGCCTCTTTCCACCAACGAAATCAACTTTTATGGCGTGCATTTCGCGAAAGCCGGCTCGAAGCCGAAATGGTTGCGAAAGCGCACGCAACCATTTACGTTGCAGAAGATGACGCATCCGTTTATCGCCGGCGAAACGAACAGGGAATTGAAGTGATTCCAAATGGTGTTGATACAGATTATTTTAATCGTGAGCGCGTTGAGCCAATCCGAGAGCTTAACCCTTATGTTGTATTTACGGGCCACATGAGTTTTGTTCCCAATCGAGATGCTGCTCGCTTTTTTGCGCGAGAGATTCTTCCTGCTGCACGGCGTTCTTTCCCAAACCTTGGTTTTAAAATTGTGGGCGCTGATCCTACTCCGGATGTTCAGGAGCTTTCAAAAATAGAAGGCGTTCAAGTGACAGGCCGCGTTCCCGATGTCCGGCCGTATCTCTCGGGCGCACTTGCTTTCGTGTGCCCGATGCGAATGGGTTGCGGGATCAAGAACAAACTTCTTGAAGCAATGGCCATGGAGCTTCCAATTGCTGCAACACCGCTTGCGGTGCGCGGGATCGATGGAATTCCTCCGGGCGTGACACACATTGTGGAAGATCAAGCAACTTTCTCTGCCGCTTTAATTGGAATTTTGAAGCATCATACACAATCGGGCTCGGTCAATCGGCAAGCAAGAGTATTTGTGGAGAACCAATATTCGTGGCAGAAAACGGTTGATTCGTACCGACAACTTTTTCGGAAGTACCAGGAGGCGTTTGTAAGAACATGATGGAACAAACAGCTAATAAACAAAGTAAAGCATCCATTGTTTTCATGACAATTCTTGCTTGTTCGCTTGCTTACATCATCACGAAAGAAGTGGAAATTCCAACGATGGTGATGGTGGCGGTTGGGCTTGCGATTGGTGTTTTCCTTTTGGTGAAAGGGCTTTCTAAACCGGCAGTTGTGACTTATGTTTTAGTTGCGTATCTTCCATTTAGTAAAGAGCTTGCGGGTGACTTTGGCGGGCTTGCAACAGCGTTTAATTTTACCAACATTTTGATGGGATTTGTGATGCTCGTCTGGTTGAGCGGCCGCTTTTCGGCAGGGGAGCCGCTTTGGCTTTCATCACGACTTAATGTTCCGATTTACCTTTTTTTGTTTGCGGGTTTGATTTCAATTGCTCGGGGCAGTTATTTTGAATATGGGCACATCAGTCATGCGATCATCAATTACAAACGCTGGATCACGCCCATTTTTATGTACTTTCTCGTCTTGAATACAGTCAAAGACCGAGACACGATTAAAAATATTACGACAATTATTATCATTGTGACCACCATCGCGGCGCTCATGGCAATTTATGATTACATTGATTTGGGTAATGTTTCAAGTCTTGATAAATCAAGAATTGGCGGAATTGCGGATCAACCGAACATGCTCGCTGCGTTTTTTAATTATTATATGTTTTTGCCGTTTGGATTTTTTCTGCTCAACATGAAAAATAAAAAATATTGGCTGCTTCTCATTCCGTTTTTCATTTGTTTTCGCGGTATCATGGTTACTTTTTCACGTGGCGGTTACATTGCATTTGCAGCGGCCTTTATTGCAATTGCTTTTTTCAAAAGTCGTTCGTTCTTTGTTTTAACGTTAATCATCGCTGGTGCGCTTTATATGAATCCTCTTTTAATTCCGGGTGGCGTTCGCTATCGGATGGGGCAAACGGTGGAAAAACCTGTAAGCTACGGAAATGAAGCAACCGATTTTGAAGGGACGCTTGATTCAAGCGCGCGCGCGCGCGTTGAAGTTTGGAAAGGTGCTGTGCGAATGATTCAGGACCATCCATTCTTCGGAGTTGGTTATGACCTTTTTCAACCAATGATTACTTATTATTGGATTGGTGAGCGGCCCATCGATGCTCATAATACGTATTTAATTATCGCAGCGGAAATGGGAATCCCCGCGCTCATGATTTTTCTTTGGATTATTTGGCGAACGTTTCGTGAAACCCTTTACCTTTACAAAAGAACTCAGAACCCGTTCTCAAAGGCACTTGCTTTGGGTTTTTTAGGTGGACTTTTTGGTCTTTTGGCGAGTAATTTATTTGGTTCTCGCCTCGACTCTCAAGAAGTGTCGAGTTACTTTTGGATTTTAGCGGCACTTGTCGTGCGTCTTAAAATTTTGGACGAACATGAAAAGAAAAATCCAAGCATCGCGATTTCGTCTAACGGAAACAATTCCGCCCACACGCCCACACGCCCCGTACGCCGTGACGTCTTAGACGCTGTTTGGAGGGAAACGTGATGGGAAGAAAAAGAATTCTTTACGTGATTTGGTCGCTTGATTTGGGTGGCGCGGAGCAGGTGGTGATTCATCTTGCTTCAAACCTTGACCCGAAAAAATTTGAGCCGATGGTGTGCTGTTTGAATACAAAAGGGCGCTACGCCGCGTCTGTCGAACAAAAAGGAATTCGCGTTTTTGAACTTAAGAAACGTCCAAAACTCGATTTATTTTTGATTCCGAAACTTGTTCGTTTAATTCGTGAAGAAAAGATTGATTTAATTCACACACATCTTTTCACCGCTAATTTTTGGGGAAGACTAGTTGCTTTTTTTTCTGGAGTTCCGGTAGTTTCAACCGAACACAATATGGATGTATGGAAAAAATGGTTTCATTTCGCAATTGATCGAATTCTCGCGCGCGTGAACACACGTATGATTTTTGTGTCTGAAAGTGTCATGAAGTTTTATGAAAAACGCGTTTCTCGATTCAATGGTAAGGCAAAAGTGATTTATAACGGGATTGATGTCGAGCGTTTTCAGAATTCCCCTCACCCTACCCTCTCCCCCTCGGGGGGAGAGGAAAAAGGTGAGGGGGCCCCACATGTAATCGGGATCGTTGGTCGATTAGTGCCGCAAAAAGGCCACCTCGATTTTATCGAAGCGATACGGATTTTAAGATTGCGCAAAAAAAACGTCGTGGGATTGATTGTAGGTGACGGGCCTTTTAAGGAAA
>JACQQN010000033.1 GCA_016206995.1 Candidatus Omnitrophota bacterium
GGTTTGATTACGGGGTATCCCGGTTCTCCGGTTGCTGACTTTTTTAATGTGGCCGGCGCCGTCAAAGATCTTTTAATAGAAAAAGGCGTTCTTGTTCAAATTGCAAATAATGAGGCGCTTGGTGCAGCTCGTGTGAACGGCTCACAAATGGAAAACGTCCGGGCAATTGTGGCCATGAAAAGCGTTGGCGCTCACGTAGCAAGCGACGGCCTCGCGCTTGGGAATCTTTCCAAGACATCAAAAAAAGGCGGTGCGCTTGTGCTGATTGGAGATGATCCATGGTCAGACAGCACGCAAGTGCCGAGTGACTCAAGATATCTTGCAAAGCATCTCCACATTCCTGTGCTAGAGCCATCCACCTTCCAAGAAATGAAAGATTGGGTCCGGTTAGGTCTTAATTTATCTCAAGAGTCAGATCTTTATCTTGCATATCTTGTCACAACCAATTTGGCAGATGGTGGCGGTACGGTTGAAGTGTATGAAAATCGTTTTCCGCTGATCAATACAAAAAATCGGGTCACGATTGATACTCACACCATTCCGACAGAAAAAACAGTCGTGTTGTCGCCCAGAACGGCTGAGCGCGAAGAAACATTGGCAGAGCGTTATGAGCGACTCATTGGAATGGCGCGTAAGCTGGATATCAACAAAATTATTCGAAAGGGAGCACGGAAACCCGTTGGGTTTATTACCTCAGGGCTTGCGTACTTTTATTTAGAACATGTTCTTGAGGCGTTGAAGGTAACTTCTCAAATTCCAATTCTAAAATTTGGGATCACTTTTCCGCTTGATCGTGACCTTTTGCTTGAATTTGCAAAGAGTGTGGATTCTATTGTTGTCATTGAAGAAAAAAGAGATTTCTTAGAATCACAAGTCGTCACCATTTTAAAAGATGAATATCAAAATGGGAATTTGAATTACCAAACTGAGGTTTGGGGTAAGAATTTCCCAGCCGGACTTCCGGGCATTCCCGCAACCCGGGGGCTCAATCCATCCATTCTGATGGAGCGCATCGGAAACTTGCTTTTAAATCAGTACCAAACCAGTATTTATTTCGAACCCGAGGAAATCACACAAAATCTTTCAGTTGCGAACGATACGGGTTCTGTTCGATTGACTGTTCCACAGAGAACACCAACCTTTTGCCCGGGTTGTCCACACCGCGATAGTTCAAGCGTTCTTCTTGAAATCAAAAAGCGTTTTCGAGATCCCAACTACATGAAGAAAGAATTCAAACGGCAGCCGGTTGATCTTCTTTTCCATGGCGATACGGGTTGTTACACGATGCTGATGTTTGAGCCAAATCAGGAACTTATGCATAATTATTCTGGGATGGGATTAGGCGGTGGGACGGGTGCCGGGATCGATCCATTTATCACAAATAAACAAATCGTTTTCATGGGTGACTCCACTTTCTTTCACAGCGGAATGATTGCTATTTCGGATGCGGTAAAGCACAGCCAAGATATTACCTTCATTATCTTGGATAATGGAACCATTGCCATGACAGGTCACCAACCGACTCCAGCCGTTGGAGAAGACATTATGGGGAATGAAACCGTGGTGCAAAGCATCGATCGGATTGTGCAAGGAATGCTTGGAGGAACCGGAGCTCAAGCGATCCGAGTGAACCCCGCTTATCGAGAACATTACCGGGAACTTCTTGAGGAAACCATTCTTAAGAATGGTGTGAAAGTAGTGATTGCCGACAAAGAATGTGGAATCACCTACGACCGGAAAATTGCAAGAAAAGAGCGCGCCATCATCAAAAAAGAAGGGTTCCTTCCAGAGAAGCGTTTCGTGAACCTATCGCCGGATGTCTGTGAATTTTGTTTGGAGTGCACGATTGCGACCGGTTGCCCAGGCCTAACGCTCATCGAGACTAATTTTGGGAAGAAATTAGCAACTGATTTGTCGTGGTGTAAAGCGGATGGAGCTTGCGCGAAAATTGAGGCTTGTCCATCGTTCGGTGAGGTGACGGTTATCCGGAAAACGAAACCAATTAGTCCTTTTGAACGTTTAAAATCCATTCATTACCCAGAACCAAACATTCAATCATTTTCTAAAACGTGGAATGCTTATGTGGCAGGTGTTGGAGGAATGGGGATTGGCGTGATCACCGCTGTTTTGGTTCAAGCGGGCTTCAAAGAAGGCTATCAAATCCGATTTTTGGACAAGAAAGGTCTTGCGATTCGAAATGGAGGCGTTTATTCACACATCCATTTTTTAAAAGAAGAAAGTTTTGCATCCCCATTAACTTCGTATGGTGAAACTGATCTTTTGTTAGGATTGGATCCTCTGGAGGCCGTACGCAGCATCGATGCTTCGGGTTATATGAGAATTGCAAATCCCAATCGAACGGTTGCCTTAATTAATCGCCACAAGACGCCTACCATCGCGATGCTGACTGGAAAAGAAGATTTTGATATTGCCTGCCTCGAAAGTTTTCTGAAACAACGGACGAAAGAAGAATTTTATTATAGCGAAGATCTTTCACATTTATCAGAAGAGTTTTTTGGAAGTAAGCTATTTTCAAATTTAATGATGCTCGGTATTGCTTACCAAAAAGGCTTACTACCCGTTCATTCGGAAAGTTTGCGATGGGCCATTCAACATTCAGTTCCAGTGAGTTCCTTAAAAGAAAATCTGCAAGCATTTGATCTTGGCAGGCATCTTGTGGTGATGTCACATGATTTATTTCCAGACAAAAAAGAAGCCCATACTTACGAAGCTCTTTTAGAGCAAAAATCTGAAATTCTGGAACGCTCTCCCTGGCTTGGTTATCAAAGGGCAAAGCGGTATCGGCGGTTGGTTCGAAGTTCGATTTCGAAAATGCGTTTGGATGAAAGCGCTAAATTTGATTTTACACTCAGAGTTTACCAAATGATCCAATATGAAAATTTTAAGTGGGCTGAGAAATTCGTTTCGCTTGTTATGGCTTTGCATGAACAAGATTCCGCTGAATTTGGGTATGAAGCAACCCACATCGCCATCCAAAATCTTTTCAAGGTAATTGCGATTAAAGATGAAATTTACGTTGCAGAACTTTTAACAAGTGAGGAAGAGAAGAATCGCAATTATCAGAGATATCAAATTCATCCAGATCGCGGGGATCAATTGAAAGTTCGTTTCTTAAATAAGCCCGAATTTATTCTTTTTTGGTAAAAAAATCAGGTTTAAAATGAAAACATATCTCTGGCAACTTCAAATTATGAAACACATGAAGTGGCTGAGAAAGGTGCTTCCTGGGTGGCATGTCGCAGAAAAAGCATTTCGCGATTGGTATATTGCTTTGCTGCAAAATTTTCGTTTCGCGAATCATGAAGAATATATGCGTTACGTTCAAGCGCTACGCGCACCTGAAGATGTTCGTGGATATCGGGAGGTTCGCTATCCTAAAATGGAAGAAGCAAGAAGGCGTGTCCAAAGTCTTTTGAATTTTCCGAGCGAACATGGTGCGGCGGTTTCAGTTTTAGAACAGAATTTGGAAAGTTTGACAGAGAAGAAAACGACCAACGATTAGACTGGTATCGCATTGGGATGATCAGGCAATTTTTCCTTCGAATGGATAGGCTGGTTTCAGCCGCGGCGGTTTCTTAAAAGTGAATTCATGCATGGTTAAAGTTCGTTTCGCCCCCTCTCCGACAGGTTCGCTCCATATTGGTGGTGTTCGCACGGCTCTTTTTAATTATTTATTTGCGAGACAAGCCGGCGGTAAATTTTTGCTTCGGATTGAGGATACTGACCGAGAGCGGTCACGTCCCGAATTTGAAAAAGAAATCTTGGAGTCCCTCGAGTGGCTTGGTTTGGAATGGGATGGGGAAGTGGTCCGGCAGAGTGAGCGGCTTAAAAGCTATCAAAGTTGTGTCAAAGTACTTTTAGACCAAGGAGTGGCTTATCAGTCAGAAGGAGCGATCAAATTTCGGATTCCAAAACAAAAGATTCGTTTTCTTGATTTGGTACATGGGGCAATCGAGTTTGACAGTGAAACTTTCGATGATTTTGTGATTCAAAAAACAAACGGATTCCCAACCTACAATTTCGCATGTGTGGTTGATGATCATGAGTATGGAATGACCCATTTGATCCGCGGTGACGACCATTTGTCCAATACACCCCGACAGATTCTCTTCTATCAAGCGCTGGGTTGGGAAGCTCCTTCTTTTGCGCATTTACCACTTGTCTTGGGGAAAAGTGGCGAGCCTTTGTCAAAGCGGGATGGCGAGGTCAATCTTAATTTTTATCGTGACAGCGGGTTCATTCCAGAAGGGATTTTAAACTACCTGGCACTTCTTGGCTGGTCTCCCGGCGGAAACCATGAATTTTTCAAACGGAGCGAGCTCATCAAACAGTTTTCACTTGCGCGCGTGAATAAAACAAGCGCGACTTTTGATACTGAAAAAATGAAATGGGTGAACGGAGAACATTTGCGTGCGCTGCCAGAAGAAGAATTTATCAAACAAGGGGAAGCTTATCTCAGCGCACGAGTTCCAATGGAGAAGAAGTTGTCCAATGAGGTGCTGACTGAAATTATACTTCTCTTCCGCTCGCGAATCCGGATTTGGAGTGACTTAACGTGGCAAGCAAAATATTTTTGGGAAGAAAAAATTGATTACGAACCGGATGCCATTGAGGAACATTGCCGCGATCCAAAAGTGCCCGAACGTTTGTCAGAACTTGCCCGCACCCTTGCTTCGCTTGCAACCTTCTCAGAGATAAACGTGATCGAACAGTGTCTGCGTTCGTTGGCTGAAAAACTTCAGATTCCGGCAAAACTTCTCATTCATCCAACACGCATTGCGTTAACCGGAAGAAGTGTCAGTCCAAGCTTGTTTGAAGTTATGAGATTGTTGGGGAAGCCACTCGTCCTCGAACGCTTGCAAAAAGCAGTGACACAATTTTCCAAAAGAGTTTCAATATGAGCGAAGACTGCATCTTTTGCGAAATAGTGGCCAAGAAAATTCCAAGTAAAATCATATTGGAAGAAAAAAACTTTGTTGCTTTTCAGGATGTGAACCCGCAGGCTCCGGTTCATTTTCTGGTGGTTCCGCGCGTTCATATTGAGTCGATTGATGCGGTTAAAGACAATGAACTTATTTTAATTGGTCAAATGGTAAAGGTTGCAAAACAACTTGCGCACGAAATAAAATTGAAGGGTTACCGTTTGGTATTCAATAACGGGCGAGAAGCAGGGCAATCTGTTTTTCACATTCATTTACATGTTTTGGGTGGACGACCAATGCTTTGGCCACCGGGTTAACCAAAGATGATCACAACGTTTGCATTGGGTCTTGCGACAGGTTTCCTTCTTTCAGTTCCGATTGGGCCGATTAATTTGACCGTGATCCATGAAGCGCTTCATAAAGGTTTTGCCCGTGGTTTTTTGATTGGGCTAGGCGGGATTGCTGCGGATACGCTTTATTGCACGATGGCCTTTTTTGGTTTTTCTTCGTTTTTAAATGAAGTAAGAAGCTTTTGGCCTTATCTGCAATTTATCGGTGGTGTGGTTGTTATTTTGATTGGAATTTATTATTGGAGGTATCGAAAAAAGAATTTTACGCCTGCGATCCGTAAAGCAGAGACAGCCGCCAGCCACTTTCATAAAGCTTTTCCACTCGGATTTGTGATGGGCATTATGAATGTCTCTTTGTTTGCCTTGTGGGGAGGTGTGAATACTATCTTTGTTTCACGCGGATGGATCGAACCTAATGCGCCCGGCGTTGTCGTGTGCGTGGTTGGAATTGCAATGGGCTCGATCACATGGTTCGCACTCATTTCTTTTTTAATTGCGAGAATGCATTATCATATTGGGTCACTCGTGATTACACGGATTGCCCATACGTGCGGATTGCTTCTGATTTTCTTTGGGGCAGTACTTTGCATTCAAACATGGACTCGAGGTGGCATTTTGTTTTAGAATACTTTTAGGAGGATGACATCACAATGAAAAGTATAATTCGACGATGTACGTTTTTGATTGTTCTTATTCTACAAATGTTATCTTTCTGGAGCAATGCTTGGGCGGAATCTAAAACTCAAGCAAGCGATACCTCTCAAGCAACTCACAGACGTGAAAGCTTACAGAAGGATCGAGGGTTAACCTTGGTTCGGGGAGAGATTTTGCGGTTTTATGAAGAACGTTCCGGTGCGTGGACTTCTCGGCTATTGATTAAAGATGTTTCTGGAAAGGATCATGAAATTTTTGTAGATCCCATGCAAACTTTGGTGAAGCGAGGGCCTCAAATTGAAGATTTGGGTATTTTGACTGGTGGGATGAGGGTAACCATTTTAGTGCGCGGCACACAAAACCACCCGCAAGCTTCATTGGTTCAAATTGACGGTGGATTCTATGGCTAAATTTGCATTTTTGAGGTTTAAAAAACTTCGCTTTTATTTGGCATGGCCGTTTGCCGTTGTTCTTTTTTTTGTAGCCAGAACCAATGATATTAGTTTTATTGTTGGAATACCAATCATCTTGATTGGAGAAACACTTCGCATTTGGGCCCAAGGGTGTATCGAGAAAAGCGTGCGGATCGCAAATTTTGGGCCGTATGCTTATATGAGGAATCCTCTTTACCTTGCAAATTTTTTGATTGGTCTTGGGTTTGTAGTCGTTCTCTGGGATCCCTGGGTATTTTTGATTTACCAGGTTGGATTTTTTATTTTGTATCATGGTACCATTCGCGACGAGGAAGAATTTCTCAAAAAAGAGTTTGGATTGATCTATCAAGATTACTATGAAAAAGTGCCTCGCTTTTTTCCGTCAATCCAGCCTTATGCGAATCGCTCTCAGACGCCGTTTCGTTGGGAGCTTGTTTGGAAACATGGAGAGAATATTACATTCCTCACAATTGTTCTTTTGTTGATCACACTTTACCTTCGGCAAGAATGGTATCAAGAGGGAAACAGTGTTTATTCCGGGCAGATTTTTTTGTTTTGGGTAGCAGTTGCGATTGCGCTTGTTCTTGCAGTTTCGCGGATTTATAGGCGGTTTCAGAAACCGTCAAAGGAGGGGAAATGAAGCAAACCGACAACCGGCAAAAAGCATTGCAGCAGCTCAAAGCGCAGAAAGGGCATCTCCTTTCGTTTCGGGATAAATCGCACCTGCATCAAGATGAGGGATCATCCGCCAAATCTTTGGGAAAGAAAAGTGTTGAGTTGGGGGAAGTACCGCCAAAGCCTATTTCCGATACGAAGCGAAAGGTGGGGCGAAACGATCCCTGTCCTTGCGGGAGCGGAAAGAAATATAAAAAGTGCTGCTTGGAAAACGTATCATCGTAAACCGATTGCTAACCCATCTATTTCTCGGTTTCTTCTTGATTCTCATTGGTTTCTGGGCTGGAAGCCAATCGAACGCGTTGTTCGCTCTTTTCGGTTTTCTTTCGTTCTTTGTAATTGGAGTGACTGTTATTGTTGAAGGATTTAAAAAACATAAGCCAGCCGGCTCATCTCACGGGAATCATTGAATTTTAAGAAACTTTCTCTTAACATAGCCACTTTTTTAGGATTATTCGGTATCTTTGGGAGATGGTGCAACGGTAGCACTCCTGACTCTGGATCAGGCAATCTTGGTTCGAATCCAAGTCTCCCAGCCATTGGCCATCGGATTTTTTGATGATGCTTGGAGGTTAAATGGAACTCTCTGATATTTTAGGCTGGACGGCAACTTTTCTTTTTACAATTTGCTATATCCCACAAATATTGAAAACCGCAAGAACAAAGACAATTGAAGGATTGAGTTTTCGACTCTTATTTATTTCATTTGTGGCAAATATCATTGCGTTTTGCTACGCAACTTTAATTGAGCAACCACCACTGCAAATCAAATACATTTTGGCATTATTATTCTTGGGTATTTGCTTATACTTGTATCTCAAAGTTTATTTTGCTGCCAAAATAAAATCAGAAAATTCCTAAATTTATTGAAACAAGCATCTGCGATGCATCGAGCAACCAATTAAGGCATCAATCTTCAATACTTTCAAATTCTTCATTCTACTGGTATAATTCGTACCATTTTGCGCGGGTGGTGGAACTGGCAGACACGCCAGCTTGAGGGGCTGGTTCCGCAAGGAGTGCAGGTTCAATTCCTGTCCCGCGCACGTCTTTATTTTTATAGGGGAAAAATGTTAAGCTGCGTGAATCCACAAATTTTTAGAGAATATGATATTCGCGGGGTCGCTGACCGTGATTTGACAAGCGAGACCGTTCTCAATATCGGAAAAGCATATGGCACTTATTTGAAACGGAAGGGAAAGCATATTGTTTCCGTTTCAAGGGATTGTCGCGTCAGTTCGAACCGCATTTATCAAGCATTTGTGAATGGCGTTACATCAGCCGGTCTTGACGTCATGAATATCGGGCTCACAACCACTCCTTGCCTCTATTTTTCAATTCATCATCTTCAAACGGATGGTGGGGTCATGATTACAGGATCCCATAACCCGCCCGATCAAAATGGGCTCAAACTTTGCATGGGAACTGCGAGCTTGTTTGGTTCCGAGATTCAAGAGCTTCGCAAGTTGATCGAGAAACAAGATTTTGAAAAGGGAAATGGAAAAGTTACCGAGAAACAAGTTCTGTCAAGCTATGAAGATTACATCTTTAAAGGGTTTCAATTCAAAAAGAAATTGAAAGTAGTGGTCGATTGCGGTAATGGAATGACTGGGTTAGTTGCGCCAAAACTCTTCGAGCGATTTGGTCTTCAGGTTACAAAACTTTACACAGAACCGGACGGGAAGTTTCCAAATCATCCCGCAGATCCGAGCGAACCTGAAAATCTTCACGACTTAATTCAAGCAGTTGCCCGAGAGAAAGCAGAAGTCGGGATTGCATTTGATGGCGATGGTGATCGAGTTGGTATTATCGATCACCTTGGAAATATCATACCAGGCGATAAATTATTGGTTTTGTTTTCGCGGAGTTTGTTGAAGGTAGAACCAAAAGCAACGATTATTGCGGATGTTAAATGTTCCAATCTTCTTTTTGATGACATAAAAGCGCATGGTGGGCGGGCCATGATGGCTAAAACAGGTCATTCCTTGATCAAAGCAAAAATGAGGGAAGAAAATGCATTGCTTGCCGGCGAAATGAGCGGACACATGTTTTTCAAACATCGGTGGTTTGGTTTTGACAGTGGAATTTATGCGGCGTGCCGGATACTTGAAATTTTGGATCAAACAGGGAAAACCATTCCGGAACTTTTATCAGATCTTCCAAAAACATTTGCGACGCCTGAGATCCGCGTCACATGTTCTGACGACTTAAAGTTTGAAGTGATCAAACACACCGTCCATTTTTTTAAAAGCAATCAATACAATGTTGTTGATATTGACGGCGCGCGCGTTGAGTTTCCGGATGGATGGGGACTTGTCCGTGCCTCGAACACGCAACCAGTGCTGGTGATGCGATTTGAAGCGCAAAGTGAAGCCCGTCTCAAGGAAATTAGGAATTTGATTGAGAGTAAAGTAAAGGAGTTTTCAAAATAAAATGCTTTGCCCCAGAGTTACAATTAAACAGTCTCGATAATATGATGATGAAAAACTCTGGGACTGCCCCTGAGTTACCATGAAACATCTTAAAGAAAACTCAGGGACTGTGCTGATCTCCCATAATAAAATTCATAAGAGGATCAGCGCTGGTTTTGACTTCCTTAAAAAATTACAATGAAAAGTCAAACTTGGGCAATTGTCATGGCAGGAGGGTCGGGAACACGCCTCTGGCCTGCGAGTAGAAAACGAAACCCAAAGCAATTCTTGAAACTCTTCGGCAAGAAAACGCTCATCGAAAATACAATCGACCGCGTTTCTAAAGTCATTCCAAAGAAACGTATTTTTATTATCACAGATGCCCGCCAGGTTGCCCGAGTCAGACGCACGTTCCCAAAAATTCCAGCCCATCAAATTATTGGAGAACCTTGTGCGCAGAACACGGCTGCAACAATTGGGCTTGGCGCTTTACTCATCCAAAAAAAAGATCCCAATGCAATCATGGCTATTTTCCCAGCCGATCACGTCATTTTAAATGTCGCAGAATTTCAAAAATGTGTTTTAAAAGCAACTTCTTGGGCCAAGCAGAAAGGGCGTCACGTGTTATTTGGTGTGAAACCAAC
>JACQQN010000034.1 GCA_016206995.1 Candidatus Omnitrophota bacterium
ATTCCCACTGAAAAAGTAAGTGAAGTAAACTGCGGGAAGAAGAAAATTTGAGAACTGAAATTTTTCCCTGGTTACTTTCTTGTCCAAATGGAGTTGACGGTTGAGAGCTGGTACCTTGTGAATATTACGCCGGTCGTTTCTGGATTTGTTGGTTCAGGGAAGCGTCCCATTCCGCTTGCGGAATCAGAAATGCTTAACATTCTTCAGCAACAAGAAGAAAAAACGGCTAAGCCGAAACCAAAAGTTGAATTTGAAGTAGGTGAAAGTATTCGCGTTAAAGAAGGTGCGTTTTCAAATTTTAACGGGGTTGTTGAAGAATTAAACCCCAACCGCGGGAAATTAAAAGTGATGGTCAGTATTTTTGGCCGTTCAACGCCGGTTGAGCTTGAGTATTGGCAGGTTGAGAAAATTTAGCAATGGCAAAAAAGATTAAAACATTCATTAAATTACAAGTGTCTGGCGGGCAAGCAAATCCGGCACCGCCCATTGGTCCTGCGCTTGGTCAGCATGGTGTGAACATCATGGAGTTTTGTAAACAGTTTAACGAGCGGACCAAAGATAAACAAGGCAGCGTGGTTCCGGTCGTGATCAGTGTTTACGAGGATAAATCGTTTTCATTTATTATGAAGTCGGCGCCGGTGGCAAGCATGCTTAAAAAAGCTGCGGGTCTTGCAAAGGCGAGCGGCGAACCCAATCGTTTAAAGATTGGTAAAGTAACGCGCAGTGATGTTGAAAGAATCGCAAAAGAGAAAATGCCCGACTTAAACACAACGAAACTTGAAAGTGCCATGAGAACTGTCGAAGGAACCGCTCGCAGCATGGGGATTGAAGTCGCATGAAAAAGCGAAGCAAACGTCAACAAGAACGTGCCAAGCTGGTACAAGCTGGGAAAAATTACAGTCTGGCTGAAGCAGTCAAAATTTTGAAGCAGCTTCCTAAAGGAAAGTTTGACGAATCTTTTGAGTTGCACTTGCAACTTGGAATTAAGCCGGATCAGTCGAACGAAGCGGTTCGGGGAACTGCAAGTTTGCCTCATGGATCTGGAAAGAAAGTTCGAGTCCTGTGCTTTTGCAAAGGTGAAGGTGCCCGAGCTGCAGAAGCGGCAGGCGCTGATTATGTTGGCGGGGAAGATTACATCACGAAAGTTCAAGGCGGTTGGATGGAATTTGATTCGGTGATTGCACATCCCGATATGATGCGGGAAGTCAGCAAACTAGGCCGTGTTTTGGGACCGCGCGGACTCATGCCAACTCCAAAAACGGGAACCGTGTCACTCGATGTTGCGAAAGCCGTGAAGGAAGTGAAAGCGGGACGGACCGAATTCAAGAGTGATAAAACTGGTGGGATTCACGTGGCTTGTGGAAAAATTTCATTTCCGGAAGAAGCGTTGACCGAAAACGCGAAAACAGTCCTGAAAGCAATCGCGCAAGCGAAACCTGCTTCCGTAAAAGCGGATTACATCAAGCGAGTGTATGTATCAACAACACAAGGACCCGGCCTCCAAGTGGAAGCAGCCTCGTTCGCCACTAAAGATGAAGGGCAGTAATCGTGGTAGAAGCTAATAAAACAATCGAAAAAGAAATGTTGCTCAAACAGTTGCTCGAGACAGCACAAACCAGCGACTATATTTTCTTCGCTAAGTTTAAAGGCCTTACAGTCAATGATTTGAACAGCCTCCGCCGGAAACTTGAAAAAGTGGCTGATGATGTATTGGTTGTCAAAAATAGTATCGCTCGAATGGTTCTGGAGCGAATCAATGCAAAGGCCGCCTGCGATTTTTTGGAAGGATCCGTCCTTCTCACAACCGGCAAGCGTGATCCGCAAATTGTGTCAAAAGTTCTGGTTGAATTTGCGAAGGAACGCGAAAATTTTGAATTAAAAGGCGCCTTTGTTAATCAAACCATATTCCAAAAACAATTTATTCAAGACCTTGCAAAACTTCCGTTGAAACAGGAATTGATTGCGTCGGTTGTTGGAGGTTTTAAAGCACCAATCACTGGATTTGTTTTGGGATTGGGACAGATCGTGCGTTCACTTGTGGCCGCACTTGATCAAATTCAAAAAAAGAAAAGTTCATAAACACCCCACGGCGGGGACAGGTAACTTGTTACCTGCCCCCATTTGTGGAAGATAAGGAGAATAACCATGTCAACTAGCACAGAAGAAACAAAGCAAGAAACCGCGGCAGAATCAAAATTGCCCGCGAAACTTCAAACCATTATTAAGACAGTCGAGGAATTGACTGTGATTGAACTTGCAGAGCTTGTGAAAGCGCTCGAAAAGAAATTTGGCGTTTCCGCAGCAGCAGTCGCAGTTGCAGTTGCAGCACCAGCAGGTGGTGGAGCAGCGGGCGGCGCGCAAGCAGCGGCTGAAGAAAAAACCAGCTTTCAAGTTACTCTGACCGCCGCAGGCGATAAGAAGATTCAAGTGATTAAAGAAATCCGCGCGCTCACCAATCTTGGCTTAAAAGAAGCGAAAGACTTGGTGGAAGGTGCTCCAAAAGTCATTAAGGATGGGGCAACTAAAGAAGAAGCTGCCAAAATTAAAGCAGCGGTTGAAGCTCAGGGCGGTAAAGTCGAGATTAAATAAGCAGCACTAGCAAAGTCATTGCGAGCCCCACTGGGGCGTGGCAATCTGGGCTTATAGATTGCTTCACCGGTTTTCGGTCGTCTCGCAATGACGTTATCCAAAAGGAGAACCACCTTATGCTGTCAGTTGCAGAACGAGTTGAAAGAAAATCGTTTGCAAAAATTGAAGACGCAATCGCAATGCCGAATTTGGTCGAAATCCAAATTCGTTCCTACGAGGAGTTTTTACAAACCGATCGTGTGGCACGAAGAAGGAAACGCCAAGGTCTTGAAGCTGTTTTTCAAGAGGCGTTTCCGATTGAGAGTTTTGACGGCAGTTGCCGTTTGGAATATTTGGGGTACACACTGGGTAAGCCTAAGTACTCAATTTCCGAATGTCACAAACGTGGGATGACGTATGCTGCTCCGCTCAAAGTGAAGCTTCGCATTGTCCGGAAGGGTGTTGCGAAAGAGCAGGAAGTTTACATTGGTGAAATTCCATTGATGACAGACACGGGAACGTTCGTGGTCAACGGTGCAGAACGCGTCGTGGTGAGCCAACTCCACCGGTCACCCGGTATTTCACTCGAGCAAACACTGCACCCAAGCGGGAAAAAAGTTTATAGCGTCCGCATCATCCCTTATCGGGGAGCGTGGGTAGAGTTTGAGGGTGACATTAATGACATCCTTTATGCTTATATCGATCGGCGCCGAAAAATTCTTGCCACAACCCTTCTTCGTGCGATTGGTTATTCGACCAATCAAGATATTGTGAAATCAATTTACGCGACGGAAAAAATCAAGGATTTTTCTCGAGCTTCCTTTAAAAAATCGGAAGATACGATCTTGGCAAAAGACGTGATGAATCCGAAAACAAAAGAAGCGCTTGTTCCTGCAGGTACGCGGCTCACTAAAGAAGTTCTCACTTCCATTGTCAACCACGATATTTCTGAAATTGAAATCGTTCAATCCGTTAGTGACGATTACGCGGTTAGCAAGACGTTAGAGCGCGATCCTTATCACAGCCAGGAAGAATCACAAATTGCTATTTATCGTAGGTCGCGGCCGGGCGATCCACCAACTCCTGAAAGTGCTAAGGATTTGATTTTCAAATTGTTTTTTGATCAACAACGCTATGATTTGGGTCAAGTCGGCCGTTTCATGTTAAACCGAAAATTGTCGCAAGATGTGCCGCTTGAACAAACCGTGTTACAGCCTGAGGACGTTGTAAAAGCCGTGCAGATGCTTCTCAAGTTGAGGAGTGGTGAGGCAAAAGTAGACGATATTGATCATTTGGGTAATCGGCGCGTACGCTCTGTGGGAGAACTTTTACAGAATCAATTCCGGGCAGGCCTTGCACGAATGAAGCGCTCAGCGCTTGAACGCATGTCCATTTACGATTTAGATGCTGCGATGCCTCACAATTTAATTAATCCCAAACTCATTTCCGCCGCCATCAAAGATTTTTTTGGACGCAGTCAACTTTCCCAATTTATGGATCAAACGAATCCGCTTTCAGAACTCACGCACAAACGGAGGCTTTCCGCGTTAGGTCCAGGTGGTCTTTCAAGAGAACGCGCTGGTTTCGAAGTTCGCGACGTTCATCCGTCTCACTATGGCCGCATTTGTCCTATTGAAACGCCGGAAGGTCCAAACATTGGACTCATTGCATCGCTTTCAACTTTTGCCCGTGTCAATAACATCGGGTTCATTGAAACGCCATACCGCCGGGTTGAAAAAGGCCGCGTGACTGAAAAGATTGATTATTTGACTGCAGATTTGGAAGATAAATATGTCATTGCAACCGCGAACGCACCCATCGATAAAAAGGGGCATTTTCTTGATAAATTGATTGCGACTCGATTTCGTGGAGACTTCCCGCTTAAGCCGCCTACCGAAATTGATTATATGGATGTTTCTCCAAAGCAACTCGTCAGTGTAGCAGCATCGTTGATTCCATTTTTAGAGCATGATGACGCAAACCGCGCACTCATGGGTTCTAACATGCAGCGCCAAGCCGTTCCTTTGCTTGAGACAGAAGACCCAATTGTGGGAACCGGTATGGAATATCCTGTTGCGGTGGATTCAGGTTCTGTAATGGCATCAAAGGCTCGCGGGACCGTGAAAGAAGTTTCTTCCGACCACATCGTGATTGATGATTTGATTTATCGGCTGAAAAAGTTCGAGCGCTCAAACGCGGGTACTTGCGTCAACCAGCGCCCACTCGTCAATGTGGGAGATAAAGTGAAGCGTGGAGATCCAATTGCAGACGGCGCAGGGACAAAAGAAGGCCGGCTCGCTTTAGGAAAGAATGTGTTGGTTGCTTTCCTTCCTTGGCGTGGGTACAACTTTGAAGACGCCATTGTCCTGAGTGAAAAACTGGTTCGGGAAGATACGTACACATCACTTCACATTGAAGAATTTGAAATTGAAGCACGCGATACAAAACTTGGTAATGAAGAAATTACACGCGACATTCCAAATGTGAGCGAAGAAGCGCTGAAGGATTTAGATGAAGAAGGAATCATTCGCGTTGGCGCTGAGGTAAAACCGGGCGACATTTTGGTTGGAAAAATTACACCGAAATCCGAAACCGAACTTTCTCCAGAAGAAAAACTTTTACGCGCAATTTTTGGTGAAAAAGCAGGCGATGTGCGTGATGCATCTCTCACGGTTCCGCCGGGCGTTGAAGGGGTTGTGGTGGATGTTCGTGTTTTTGCCCGGAAAGAGTCAAAAGCAAGAACGCGGGAAGAAAGACTTCAGGAAACCACAGAAATCGAAGAAATCAAAGAGCGTTTTCAAAAACGAATCGATGCGCTGAAAGCCGAGCGCTTGCATCGAATTTCATCGATGGTCGTTGGGAAAAAATTGTCTGACGATTTGGTAGACGACGTACTTGGTGAAGTACTGATTAAGTCAGGAAAGGTGCTCGAGAAGAAAGATTTGAAGAAATTAGAGGATTGCGATTGGGAATCCATTCGGTTGGATGATGAGCCAGAGCTTGAAGAAAATATTCGTAAAATTGCGCGAGTCTGGGGCGACGAAATCGACGAGTTGGTCGAAGAACGTGCCCGTGAAATCGATCGCGTTAAGAAAGGCGACGAACTTCCGCCCGGTGTGATCAAGCGAGTGGTTGCTTACGTTTGCTCAAAACGCAAGATTTCAGTTGGCGATAAAATGGCGGGCCGGCACGGCAACAAAGGTGTTATTGCAAAAATATTGCCAGAAGAAGATATGCCATTCTTGCCGGACGGAACACCAGTTGAAATTGTTCTCAATCCGCTTGGCGTTCCATCCCGTATGAATGTAGGGCAAATTCTTGAAACCCATCTCGGTTGGGCAGCGAAAGTGCTTGGACTCAAAGTTGAAACACCTGTTTTTTCAGGTACAACTGAAACCGAAATTAAAGAAATGCTTCGAAAAGCCAAATTACCAGAAGATGGAAAAGTATCTTTGGTGGATGGGCGCACCGGAATTCCGTTTGATGAAAAAGTGACTATTGGCTACATCTATATGATGAAGCTTGCGCACTTAGCTGATGACAAAATTCACGCACGTTCAATCGGTCCTTATTCCTTAGTAACCCAGCAACCCTTAGGCGGAAAAGCGCAATTTGGCGGTCAGCGCTTCGGGGAAATGGAAGTATGGGCGCTTGAAGCGTACGGTGCCGCGTTCACGTTACAGGAACTTTTAACTGTAAAAAGTGACGACGTCATTGGCCGTACAAAGGTTTATGAGGCAATTGTAAAAGGTGAACCGGCGCTTCATGCAGGTACACCTGAATCATTTAATGTATTAGTGAAAGAACTTCAAAGTCTGGCATTAGATATTATTCCAGAAAAAAAGAACATGCCGCTTAAGGAACGTGATTTAAAAGCAGCCGTTCAAGCGAAGAAATCCGAAGAGCGCAAAGAAAAAGCCAAAGAAAAACTTGGTATTCTGTAATCATGGTTTTCAAGGAGACACAGAACGATGATTAATTATGATGAAATAAATATTTTCGATTCTGTATCAATTAAAATAGCTTCTCCCGAAGTGATTCGGTCATGGTCCCACGGAGAAGTGAGGAAGCCGGAGACTATCAATTACCGGACGCTCAAACCGGAAAAAGATGGGCTCTTTTGCGAGCGGATTTTTGGGCCGACCCGTGATTGGGAATGTAGCTGCGGAAAATATAAGCGGATCAAACATAAAGGCATTGTTTGTGACCGATGTGGCGTTGAAGTAACGCAGGCGAAAGTGCGCCGAGAACATATGGGGCATATTAATTTGGTAACGCCCGTTTCCCATATCTGGTTTTTTAAAACCATGCCCTCCCGCATTGGCAACCTCCTTGATCTTACTGCCCGCGCCCTTGAAAAAGTTCTTTACTATGAAGATTACATCGTTGTCGATCCCAAAGAAACACCCCTCAAACACAAACAATTACTCTCAGAAGAAGAATACAACAAGGCCGTTGAGCAATATGGATCAGGAAGTTTTGTGGCAAAAATGGGTGCGGAGGCAGTTAAAGAATTATTGGCCCAGCTTGAACTCGACAAGCTCGCTCAAAAATATCAGCGGCAAGTCAGTACTTCAAAATCAAAACAAGCTCGCGCCCGCGCCATCAAAATTTTGAGGATTGTGGATGCGTTTAGAAAATCAGGCAATAAGCCCGAGTGGATGGTTTTGGACGTCGTTCCGGTCATTCCGCCAGATTTAAGACCTCTCGTTGCTTTGGATGGTGGCCGGTTTGCAACAAGCGATTTGAATGATCTTTACCGGCGTGTGATCAATCGCAATAACCGCCTCAAGAAACTCCTCGATTTAAAAGCACCTGACATCATCATTCGAAATGAAAAAAGAATGCTTCAAGAAGCAGTAGACGCTTTGTTTGATAACGGAAGACATGGCCGTCCTGTTCTTGGTGCAGGCAATCGTCCGCTCAAATCTTTGAGTGACATGCTCAAAGGAAAACAAGGGCGTTTCCGCCAAAACTTACTTGGAAAACGCGTTGATTATTCCGGCCGTTCAGTCATCGTGATTGGGCCTGAACTCAAATTACATCAATGCGGCCTTCCCAAGAAAATGGCGCTTGAGCTTTTTGAACCGTTTATCATTCGGAAATTAAAAGAACGCGGCCACGTTCACACGATTAAATCTGCCAAACGAATGGTTGAGCGAGTTCGCCCGGAAGTTTGGGATATTTTAGAAGAAGTGATTCACGAACACCCCGTCCTTTTAAACCGCGCGCCAACGCTTCACCGATTAGGCATTCAAGCTTTTGAACCCGTTTTGATAGAAGGAAAAGCTATCCGCATCCATCCACTTGTTTGCACCGCATTTAACGCAGATTTTGACGGTGATCAAATGGCAGTTCATATTCCACTTTCCATGGAAGCGCAAATGGAAGCACGTATTCTTATGCTTTCCTCAAACAATATTTTTTCACCAGCTAATGGACAACCAATCGCCACGCCATCTCAGGATATCGTTCTGGGAATCTACTATTTAACTAAAGTTCAAGAAGGTTCCAAAGGTGAAGGACGCGTTTTTGCAGATCGCATGGAAGCCATCACCGCTTATCAAGACAATGAAATTGAA
>JACQQN010000010.1 GCA_016206995.1 Candidatus Omnitrophota bacterium
GCTCCCGGTTTTGCTCGGCGTTCAATTTCATCAATTGGGATCCCGTTGATTTTCTTAAGATTGTCGATAGATTGACTCCGCAGCTCGGCCCTCGCAAAAAGCAGCGAGGACACTCGTCCGCTTTTATTAGATAATTGGTTAGAATTAATGAGGCGGAGCTCGGAGCGGGGGGAACGCGGCGTTAAATTTTCAGACGTATAGACTGCTTGTTGCCTCTTATTAGACACAAGCGCCAAGACGTCATTTGTAGCTTTACTACCTTTCTCGCTGGTTGCTAATCTCAATGCCCGTTGGGCGAGCTCTTCGGCTAGATCCAATTGATTGTCCATCGCTGCGCTTCGAGCAATTTGGTTGAGAATATAAGTATCCTGCGGATGGTGCGTTAAAGCTTGATGCTGTCCAATTTCCAAAGCTTCTTTGAAACGGCGACGCATCGCTAGCGAAAACAACCAAAGCCCCCATGCATAAGCGTTGGCGGGATTTAACTCGGCGGCTGCGCGGGCCACTTGAACGGCATTGTCATAATTTTTAGAATGTATATAAGCCTGAGCCTGTTCTACAAGTCTATCCGCGCGCTCTCTCAAATCCACGGAGTCGGATGAAGGCACCTTGCTTCTCGCAAGCAGCTCTGCTTTTGCCGGAGTTTTTTGATCGATCCAACTGCGATTGGAAACGCCCTTATCAGGTTTTGAAAATTCCTCTTCGATAGGGCTTTCTTTCTCAATCAATTCAAGGGTTTCACCAGCGTACGCTTGTTGAGTTTGATTGCTTGCTTTTTGCTCCATCGCACGGAAAGTAAATTCTCGCGCCTTGTCAAAATTGCGGAGATAAAAATAACTCCGTCCCAACCAATTGAGCAAATCAATATCATTGGGATGGTACTTAAGTACGACTTGAATCAACTTCACCAGCCCAAGATATTGTCCTTGCCTCATCACCAACGGAATCAACGTTTTCCAATTAGAAAGATTTTTTGGATTCTGCCGCGCTTCCCTCTTGATAGAATAGAAATCTTCAGACAACGGCTCCCGCTTGGGGATGGTTTCCCTTTTAAAACTTACTTTCACGGGCTTCGTCTCGACTTCCGGATAAACCAAAACTACATTCGGATCGCGAACCAGTTCAAGCTGACTTCCGTCCAATGCGGCAAATCGATAAATATCTTCTGTTTCGCCACGAACGTAGCGTACACTTTTTGCACTGAATGGAACGCTTAAACGTTGGCCCTCATCGGTAAGAAAATACGCTCTGTATTGTTCGGGAAGATTGACCTCAACTTCAGGTGTTACCGCATAATGAAATCTCCATTGGCCGCTTCGGTCTCGGTAAGAATCTTCGTAACCGTACAATGTCAAAACAGACTTTTGGTCTTTTCCATCAATCGGAACTGTGAAGTGAAGCACGTCTCCATGGCGCCACTGAAAATAGTTATTCCGTCCAACTTTAAGCGGCTCTTTTTCACCTTCACGATAAACCCATACTTTTTTGGGAAGCAAAAATTCAAGTTTTGGATAAGTTGGTCCTGATCCTTCTAAAAAATTGATAAGGCCAAGGAGACCAATCTTTCTAAAGTAAAGGATGAGTTGCCTTGTCGCATCAATGTCAGCAGCCCCCTCAACATTTTCCACGCGGGGCACCCATTGCGGCACGTAAAAACCAGGCATTAAGCGACCAATAGCGTATTGCCCGTCTCCGACCAACCGCTCGCTTCGTAATTCAGAACGGCGTTGATTGTTTGAAGTGCGAGTGTCTGGTGATGATTGGTAGCTAGCGACTAGGGAATTGTTTTTTCCTAGCCACTCGCCGTTAGCTTGTAACAACTCGTCCGTTCGTAATTCGGAGCGGAGTTCTTCCTCGCCATATGTGTTGTAAGCCGTTACCGGCTGAACGTGTGAGAAGTTTGGAGTTGGAGATGAAACTATTGGAGGACCGCTTGAGGCAACGCTATTTTGAAAACAAAAAGTAGTTAAAACAAGAAGCGCAATTACTCTTTTCGCGGGCGAATTTGAAGTCATTCTTCTGGTGGATCCTCACCTTCTGGAATAGATAAAAGTGATAAAAGTATAACAAAAGTTCCGAAAATGTCAATTTTATGACCGGAAATTGTAACATATAAGGTGTTGAAATATTGACTTTAAACAACGGGATAATCTGTTTTGAGGATTTAGACTTTTAAGGAGCGCTTTTCGGCACGCTTGTAGATATCAATATATTGACGGGCACTCTGAGCCCAGGAAAAGTCACAAGCCATTCCATTTTTGATCAGTCGGTGCCACTTTTTCTGATCTCGAAAAACAGAAATGGCATGTTTCATGGTCGCAAAAAGCGCTTTTGAAGAGTATTCAAGGAACAAAAAGCCATTTCCTTCACCGGTTGCCGCATTAAATTCCTTCACGGTGTCAGCGAGGCCGCCAACTTCGCGCGCAAGCGGTGCGGCCCCATAGCGAAGCGAGTACATTTGACCCAAACCGCAGGGCTCAAACTGCGATGTCATTAAAAAAATATCGACGCCGCCATAAACCCGCTTTGAAAATTTTGTGTTGAAGGTGAGATTGACAGCGATTGATTTTGGATATTTTTCTGCCGTGCGGCGGAGCAAGGTTTCATATTCTCCGTCACCGGTACCGAGAAGAACAAGCTGCCATCCTTCATCAACCATATCATCCAAAAGCGGCTCGAGAATATCAATTCCCTTTTGCTCAGCAAGGCGTCCGACAAATCCAAAAAGCGGAATTTTGGGATCTACTACCAAACGATTTTCTTTTTGGAGTTCTGCTTTGCAAATCGCGCGCTTTTCGAGTGAATTTGCATCGAAGTTTTGGGAAAGCGCAGGGTCTTGCGCAGGATCCCACTCTTCGGTATCGATGCCATTCACAATTCCAAAAAGATCTTCCTTTCGGTTGGCGAGAACGCCTTCCATTCCGCAGCCAAATTCCCTAGTTTGAATTTCCTCGGCGTACCGTTTGCTCACAGTTGTGACAAGATCTGAATAAACCAAGCCGCCTTTTAAGAAACTAATTTTTCCGTAAAACTCAAGCCGCTCATACCGAAATTCTTCCCATGTCAGGCCGGTGGCTGATAACGAATCGGGTGGAAAATTACCTTGATAAGCAAGATTGTGAATCGTAAAGATAGTTTTGGTCCCCTTAAAAAATGGGTCGCTACGATAAATGGTTTTCAAGTAAACAGGAACAAGCCCGCTTTGCCAATCGTGGCAATGAATGATGTCGGGTCTCAACTTGAGTCGTTTGAGTGACTCCAAAACCGAACGAGCGAAGAAAACGAAACGGACGTCATTATCGGGAAAATCTCCCATGGGCGTTCCGTATAAGCCATCTCGGCTAAATAAGGACGGCTCGTCGATAAAAAAAACGGTAACTTCGCCGATGCGGGTGCACAAAAGTTTTCCGGTCTCAATGTCGGAACCAAGAGGAACGTTTAATTGAGGAATGGCGGCCTCAAGAGAAAACTTTTCTTCTGACACGGTACGGTATTTGGGTAAAAATACGGAAACAGAATGGCCTTGCTTTGCAATTTCATGTGGGAGCGAACCTAATACATCCGCCAGACCGCCTGTCTGAGCGAATGGTGTCATTTCAGAAGCGACAAACACAATTTCCATGAATAAATCCTTTTTGTTGGCGATATATTACCTTAAATTCATATGAAATACAACCGCTCCTAAATTTTCTTTCAACTGAACGCGTCTTTCCAAAAGTAAGACGGCTTGATATAATGTGCGTCTTATGCCAAAAACACTTTTTGAAAAAATATGGGACCAACACGTCGTCGCAACTCTCACGGACGGCACCACAATCCTTTATATTGACCGGCATTTGGTCCACGAAGTCACAAGCCCGCAAGCGTTTGAAGGTTTGCGCCTTGCGAGCCGCCGTGTTCGGCGTCCAGAACTCACTTTTGCCACAATGGATCATAACGTTCCCACTGTAGATCGGTTTAATATTAAAGATCCTATTTCTAAAGAACAAATTGAAGCACTCTCTAAAAATTGTAAAGAGTTTGGTGTCACACTTTATGACCTTGCAAACGAGCGGCAAGGAATTGTTCACATCATTGGACCGGAGCTTGGCATTACACTCCCAGGCCTTACCATTGTGTGCGGTGATTCACATACTTCAACGCACGGCGCGTTTGGAACATTTGCGCTTGGCATTGGAACCTCTGAAGTGGAGCACGTTCTTGCTACTCAATGTCTTCCCCAAAAAAAACCGAAAACGTTTAAAGTTGAATTTAAAGGGCATTTGAAACCACCCGTCACGGCAAAAGATATGATCTTGAAACTAATTGGAACGATCGGAACAGCTGGAGGGACCGGTTACGTTCTTGAATATCTAGGCGATGCAGTTCGTGCGCTTTCGATGGAAGCACGCATGACGATGTGTAACATGAGCATTGAAGCAGGAGCTCGTGCCGGGATGATTGCGCCGGATGAAACCACGTTTGAATACA
>JACQQN010000031.1 GCA_016206995.1 Candidatus Omnitrophota bacterium
CATTTAGTCTGCTCACTTTAGACAACCAAAGTCTTTTTGATTACGATGACGATGAAGGCGTTGAAGACAAAGTAATTTTCGAAGACGATGATACCGTGCTGGCCATCCAAAAAATGGAAGTCGGCGGAGCAGCGATTCACGTGAGGCCCTAGCGCGAAATGACGCGAAAACTTACGCGAAAAAAGAAAGCGCGAAATGAACAAAATTTTATATAAAGAGTTGTCTTATAAAGTACAAGGTACGTTTTTCGAGGTTTACAAAGCATTTGGGAATGGCTTTAAGGAAACAATATATCACAACGCTTTGATTGAAGAATTTAAGGTCCGAGAACTTAAAACAGACAGTCAAAAACGAATTAATATTTATTATCGTGGCAAAAGAGTTGGTACCTATGTTCCCGATTTTGTAATTGAAGATAGCATTATTGTCGAAATTAAATGTAAACCTATTTTAACGCAAGCAGATGAAAAACAATTCTGGCATTACCTCAAAGGATCCGATTACAAAGTTGGTTATTTGGTAAATTTTGGTGCTCTTAAGAAAGTTGTAATAATTCGGAGAGTTTATGACACAGCTAGAAGGTCTTCGCATGTTTTCGCGTGAAATTTCGCGTGATTCCGCGCTTAACGAGGAACAAGATCTGATCCGCGCTGCACAACGGGGAAATCACAAAGCATTTGCGCGGCTTGTGGTGTCTGTTGAGGAGCGGCTTTTTCGGATGGTTTACCGATTTTTTGGGCGCGAACAGGAAGCGAGAGACACCTTGCAGGAAGTTTTTTTAAAAGCCTATCAAGGGCTTCCAAAGTTTAATCTCAGATCCTCTTTTTATACATGGATTTATCGAATTGCAATTAGGACTTGCTCTCGACGGGTGACCAGCGCCAGTTTACGAATGGAGCGCTCGAGCGAATCGTTTGATACACCCCTGCGCGAAGATCTTGCCGAGCGAGTCCGCCGTGAATTTATTTCCAAGCAAAAATCAGCTCGTGAAGTTGCTCAAGATATCGAACGGACAAGTAGTGTGTGGAAAGCGGTCCGAAATTTACCACAAAAGTTCTTTGAAGTAGTTATTCTTCACGATTTAGAAGAATTGAGCTTAGAAGAAGTGGCGTCGATTTTAAAAATTCCAAAAGGGACTGTGATGAGCCGTTTAAACCGTGCCCACCACAAACTTGTGCAGAAATTGAAAGAAGAAGGGATATCCCGATGAAAAGTGATAACGACAAATCTTCTCTCTTCTCCACCACACAGTGCGGCGGATCCGCCAGCGTTTTGCCGCAAATTACGTACGGCACTGCTCCGCTGTGTAGCGGAAATCCTTCCCCCACAAGCGGGGGGAGGAGAAAGTGGGGGGTTGCTGGATCAATCAAGTTCATTGTGATCATTGTATTCGTGCTTTTGATTGGTTTTTTTTGGGTGATGAAACAAAAAGGAGTAAACATCATTACTGTAATCATACCGAAACCTAAGCCGGTCGAGGTAATCGAAGAAGATCTGAACGGCGATGGAAAGGCAGACGCTTATCATTACTATCGAGAAAAAGTTTTGTTCCGGATTAACCGAGACCGGAATTTCGACGGAAAATTGGATGAATGGATTGATGTTAAAAATGACAAATGGTCATTTCGTAAAGCAGACGAAAATTATGATCGGATTGTTGACGTGAAAGATTATTTCTCAAGTGAACAAGTGCTTCGGAAACGCGAGCGGAGCCTCACTTATGACCAACCTAGGCGGAAGAACAAATTTCCCTACGTTGAGCACTATAACGCTAAAGGCCAGTTGGAACAGGTTAAGCATGATACAAATGATGACGGAAAAGCAGACGTTTGGAAAGTGTTTAAAGAGGAACATTTGTTTGAAACCAAAGTTGACAAGGATTTTGACGGAAAGCCTGATCAAACCATAACGGCGAAAAGCACTTCGTAAAGCTGTTAAAAAAGTTGGTTAAGCCAATAAATTTGTTGGAAGTTTTTTTTGGTTGTGAGTGACTAACTTACTAGAAGATGTGAACACTTGGTGAGGGTTGAAGTAATCAGGAAGGATGATTAAGATGGCGAAACAGCTTTCAAGTGAAGATCAGAAACTGCTGGACTTGGCATTTCGGACACTGAAAACCGCGTTGGTTCCCGAAACCCCACATTTTTCCATGAGTGAAATATTAAAAGGCGCTTCACAACACGCTTTTCCGTTTGGGTGGGTGTCGCTCAGCATTGCTTTCGTTTTCATCATTGCTTTTGGTTTCCTTGTCCTTCCCCAAATCTCGAAAGTAAATGTAGAAGCCCCAAAAAGTATTCCTACCTCTTCTGTCGTTCAGTCGGTTTCTGGAACTGTGATGGTGAAACAAAATGGCGCAGAGACTGTTGCAAAGACCGGAACATTTCTTGAAGAAAAAGCAATGCTCAAAACACAGCCTGCCGCTGACATTTACTTAAGAGCGGGTGAAGACTTGAGTTTTATGATTAAAGAAAATTCAGAGGTGAGGATTGATAAACTTCGTTTAACCCCGGAAACCCAGGAGAAAGATATTATTTTCTCTGTGAATTATGGCCACATCCTTTGCCGTCTGGACCATGCCCTTCTCGCAACCAAACTTCAAGTGGTGACACCGGAGGCGAGCTTCCGAGTGACGGGAACCCAGTTTGAATTGACTCGAAACGAACAAGGAAGTGAATTGAACGTTTATGAAGGAACCATTTTAGCGACACCAGCAGATCGTGCTATGGAACCTGTTTCCATTGAAAAAGGTTTCCAAGCGAAAATTCCTGTGAAGAAAAGCGGGAAAACACTTACCATCAAGCCGTTAACAAAATCTTCTTCGAGCGAACTTGAAGGAACTCAAGGCACGGAGCAAGCGCAAACAGGCGAAAGTGCCCCAACAACTTCAAAACAGCTTCCTCCCATCGATGATTATTATGAGGAGAAATAAGATGGTGCCTGTTCAATTGCGGGTTGAAAAGGAAAGAAAATTTGTGCGGAAAAGAAAATCAATGTTTATGCCGCGACTTTTTCCAGTCGTGATAAATCGTGGGAGTTGCAAATATAACGATGAATATGGTCAATATTCCAAAGAAAAGAATAGCTCCAACACCGGCGCTCATGTTTCACTCAACTTTCTTTATTTATTTCCCCTTCGATTTTCTGTGACTGTATTCATTAAAAGCAGCAAGAATCGCCCAAAAAATAGCAATACTTGCAATAAGAATTACTGCACCCATTTGACCGCTCATTGCTTACCTCCTATTTCTTATGAACATAAGCGCCGTACACAAAATCATTATATAAGCAATTACTCCAATGATCAATGCCGACCAGTTAATAGGTTGATTTCCAATAAACTGTCCGACAACCAAGCCAGCAATTGTCAAATTGGCAAGGTCCATCAATTTTTCAGCAAAGAGGGTTTCTTGAGTCGAGTTGAACATGAAAACATACTATCAAACAGAGTAATCAGTGTCAATAATAAAATACATACAAAATATGATTATAATTAAATTAATAAAATGGGCAGTTGATGAG
>JACQQN010000039.1 GCA_016206995.1 Candidatus Omnitrophota bacterium
AACCAACGCCGCCAAAGTTTGGGCCACCGTAACCACCCGCAAACCGATCCAAGTAAGCTTTACCACTGTCTGTTCCTTCAAAAGATTCTGGGCGCACAAGTGAATTGTCACTTGTTCCCAAAATAGAATTAAGAAGTGAAGGATTGCCTGTCCCCATTTGTGCAGAACTGGAATAGGAAATTGAATTAGAACCGACAAATGTCAGAATTAATAGATTTGCGATAATGCGTGTTGCGAGTTTACCGAGTTTCATTGGCTTCTAGGCCTCCCTTTGAGATTCTCTTTAGATTTCTTTTGAGGCAAAAGAATTTTAAAAAAATTCTTCTTGCCTCATCCTGAGCGAGCATAGCAAGTCGAAGGATTACCTTAAGGAAACCCTTCGACTCCGTCCCGCCTTGCGGGCCTTCACTCAGGGTGATAGGTTGGGCAATTCCCAAACCTATCAACTTTGTTAAAGACTTAATCATAAAAGCAGAAAAAGAAAAAGGGGACAGGTTTAAAGTAATAACCTGTCCCCTTTTGTATTCTGAGTGAATGTTGCTATTCACCCCGTACCACGGAAAGCCACGTTTGTAAAAACGGGTAGGAACGGGTTGGTTTTTCCCGAAGGATTCTTCCCCAAAGCCTATGCTGTCAAGCCGTGGTACGGGGTTCAACGTGTTCATCACAGTTGTTTAACTTCCTTTACATTCGTTCTGATTCGTCAAAAAACTTTTTTGAAATGTTTCAACCGCTTGTGCGAAATTTAGCACGTGATCTTTCTTGCGTCAACTAATTTTTGATATTTTTGGTAGATTTTTTTTCACAAGTGGTTCTACTTTGTACCAGTTTGTCCGAGTATGTCCGACTACTAAGGCGTCTAATAAAAGTGTCATCCTGAGGCATTAGCCGAAGGATCTACGAACGCAGATTCTTCGCGGAGTTTACCCTGAGACCCTTCACTTCGTTCAGGGTGACAGTCGAAGGGCTCAGAATGACTTATGAAATTGGTGACTTGTGACTGTTCTACGCCATGACGGCATTTTTGAGATCATTTGCAACTTGGAGAATCTTTTCACTCAGCATTCTTGAAATTCCGTATCGCGCAAAGAAACCGGATGGATCTTCAAAGTAAATCGCGTCAATATTCTTTTCATCAACCCCGGCTTCCCGAAGCAGTTCTTCAAATTCTCCAAGAACGCCTTTATCTGATGTTCCATTCAAGCCAAAGAGGTCAAAGCCAACTAAATTTTCACGCTCTAAGAGAAATTGTTTTGCAACTTGAAGCGCTCCTTGAATGTCATCCAACTGGATAATCAGAACACGTTCGTTGAAACGATCAATATCATGGGCAAGAGACCGAATGGCTTGTTCTTCCCGTATATCTGTCACAAAGAAAACAACCGGCCCGTCTTCCCGTTCCAATACTTGGCGGGCAGCACCAAACGCAAAACTATTAAGTCCTGCCCCAAAAACGCGCGCTCTCACCGTTTGAGCAGTTTGGGAAAGGGTTTTTAAATTCCTTCGTGAAATATTTTGAACCTGATAGGAATAAATTTCTTTAAGTTCTCTTTTGACTTCTAGAAGCGCATCTTGATCAATGGCGTTTTCAGCGTTCAGTGAAGCAAGTTCACTAACATCCCCAGCGTATAGCGTATGGCGTTTAGCGTTTAGGTTTTGGTCATTGCGAGGCAAAGCCGAAGCAATCTTAGATTGCCGCGCCCCTTCAGAGCTCGCAATAACTGTTTTTCCTATCCGCTCTACGCTATCCGCTATCCGCCCAATTTCTTTACGGAGCTCAGACCGAAGCGCTTCAACTTTCTTTACAATGGAATCAAAAATTTCTTTGTCTTGAGAATTTTCATCTGCAAGCTGTTTGAAAAGTTCACCAAGACTTTCCACTTGTGCATCCGTGACGTGGTGATCCTTGACACCAATTCCACTAATGTCTTGCACTCTTCCATTTTTAAAATCGAAAACCAGTGATCCTCCTACCAACACGCGGAACGGCACATCGTTTTCATTTTCCTTTTCCGTAAAAACCGTTACTTCAAATCCACTTTCGGAAATATGCCGCCGCGTAGGCAGACTTGCCTTCGCCTTTTTCACAACCTCTGTTGCTTCCGGCCGGTAAACAATCCGCTGTGCTCCTGAGGACGATTTGGACGCAACAATTCGTTCATTAAGAACTAAACCAACGTTTAAAATTGTAAATTCTTCTGAATAGCCACTTTGTTCCTTCGCGCCAAAATGACCGGGATGAAACAAAAGACTAACCCAATGGCTGATGAGCCCAAAATCCTTAAGACCAGCAGTCGGGCCTGACAATCGGAAATAAGTTTGATTATTTAAAGGAACCTCAACCACTATTTCACGATCCGTCATTGAAATAATAGTGTTTGAATTGACCGACACTGCAATAGCAGCTTTTTTCGTATCGGTAGTGTCAGCAACCCAAATGTAAAATCCTTTTGTTGGAATTCTTCCATCTTCTGGAGCTGCAATCGTCACTCGGATCTTCCTCGCTTCATCCAACCGAACTGTATTCGGTTGAAGATCAAGAATGGCAGCGCCACCCTCAGGAGCAGTCAATAAACTAATGCCTGCATGCTGAATCCCGACTGGTTTGTTGGGCAACTCCAAATCTGAAAACTGACTGGTTTGAAATGCTCTCTGATCATAGCGGACATGAACACCAGGCTCTCCGCCAAGCCGCTTGAGATTTTCAATGACGATTGGCCTTTTCCCTGCAACAGGGTCGATTACATCATTTTCACGAGGCTCTACGTAAACCCGATTAATAATAACAACGCCAGCTTTCTGGGATGCTTTTTCAACAACGATTGCGATTTCACCCAAAGCACCAAAATCTTCATACAAACTTGTTTTCCAACTAAAATTCTGAATTTCTGTTTTTAATATCGTTGCCATTTGGATTGTATTTCCGGATTTATTTTTAAATTCAATCGTAATTTCATCCGGAAGTTTTTCAAACTCGCTAGGCTCGAATTCTAAAACAATTTTTTGATCACTGACATCAACCGCAGGTTTTAGGCGAATAACATCCCAGATTTTCTCGGTAAGAAAATCCCAACGCAATTGATACTTGCCTTGCTTCACGCCGTGCATCCGGACACCTTTCAAACCTTCACGAGTTGGAGAACCAATCACCTGCGAATACCCTTTCCCGGTGTGAAGGAAGTTGTCCGAAAATTGCGCTGGCATTGGAGTAACTAACGGTAACAATTCCTGACGCAATTCGCTTCTTGGAGCGCCGTTCGAGCCAGTTTTCGTTTCTGGCTTAATTTGGGGAGCGGAATCTGACACAAGTAAGAATCTATCGAGGCTTCGATTATAGGAAACTGCTCCTTCCAAAACTTTTTGGAGAAGCTCTTCCGGTGAGATAGTTTCTGCGATCGATTCCCCTCTCCAAATATGCATGCCCGCGCCCTCATTTGTCTGAGCATATCCCAAAACTTCTTGTGCGCTCTCGATTGAATTGCCAACCTCATCACTCGTAAAAGCAAACACGCCATTCGCATTATCCCATCGAATGGTCCGACCTAGCCCTCTTCTAACTTCTACGGCTGTTAACTGAACGACTATTGGGTTTTTGAGGTGTTTCGTTTTGTAAACAAGAGGAATGGTCCTGCCTTTTTGCAAGAGACGTGTTGCTGCTTCTGGAAGTACATTTGTGACATCGTGATCGCTACGCAACTCGGGCTTCTGTGTGGTAATCTCTCCCTGGGCAATTGATAAATGATTTAGTGTCTTGAATTTGGGAACACTCACAAAAAAGTCGTAGATCGTGTCACTGACGGGCACAAAGGAAACCTGCAATTTCACCTTTCCAATTTCAAATGGGTAAGCCGCCGGTTGTTCCAAAAAGCGAAGAAGTCCTTCGGCAATATATGGAAGCAGCTTTTCTTCAAGATCTTCTGTTCTTAAATTAAATTGGTCTGGAAATTGTCCAATTGCTTTCAAGATATTCTGAGAAAACATTTGAAAAGATTGGATTGTGGCAGGAAGAACTAATATCTTTCCCCACAAGTGTTTTATTTGACCTTTTGAGATGTTAAACTCGATGACCGTACCATTGTTCTCCACCGCTTGGTCAAATCGATAGGAATAACCATAAAGAAGGGACCCTTCACGAAAACCTGAAATGTAAGTAGGTGATTTTGCGTTTGGCCTAACGATAAATTGACGCGCGGCGGTTAGGATCGCCGTTTGAGCAACTTGCAATAGACCTTGCTTTGATAAAAACTGGCGGGAAGCACCAGCTTCCGTAATCACAACAAGATTCCGCAATTCACTTCTCCGCCACGGTGGATCCGTTCTCTGGCGGAAACTTCGCTCAGCGCTGGCGGAGCGGCTGGCTTGATTCCTTGTGGCACGAATTAACCCCTTGCCAAGATTAATGAGTTCACGATAAGTCATTTTAGGGCCTGTTGACGGGTGCGCGTTAAACTTGGCAACTAATTGATCATAAAGGGAAGCAAAACCAGGCCCAAAACCTAAACGGCTTGCCATGGCCTCACCTGTCACACTGATATTAAATACTACGTTGGCTTCTTTATCCATCAACAGGTCGAGGTACAGCGCAAATTCACGATTAGCAACCACTTGAGATACATTCGCGCCGGTCACAACAAAATTAACACCTTCAATTTCAGGCAGGCGTTCGTAAATTGTGCCGATGTGCGTGCTGTCGCCAGCGAAAACAAGAATAAGTTTTCCCTTGGCAAGTTTTGCTTTGCCTGGCCTTACGGAAACATTTTTCAACCGGGATTTAATTGTGAGTTCATCACCAACTCTTTTGGCAAAAACTCCTTTCGTGATTCTTGTTATTTTTCCATCTGGAATTTCAACGATACCATCTCCTCGAAGCTCAGAACGCTGCAAAGCTTCCTCAAAATCAGGCCAATTTGCTTCAAGCTTCGTTTGTTGCTCCATAATCTTTGGATCAACTTTGTTGCTGCGCTTCGGGTCCCTTAACCACTTTGCTCTTCGCGTGAAAATCTCATCCCGCCAATTTGGAAGCGAATCAGCGCTGATTAACAATGCATCTTCTTTCATTTTTCGAGTCATCAAAACGCCGTCTTTACGCGCGCCATCAAATTCAGACGCATCAATTGTAGGAATCACGCCAAGTGGCGTTTTAACACCTTCGCCATTTCCCTCAGTTCGAGCAATCGCCCAAAGAATAGGCCGTAAATTTTCACTGTAGCCTGGCCAAATAAATTTACCGTCTTTTCCTTTTCGGAACCAATTGACGTGGAAAAATCTCGGCGGATGGCTTAACCTTTCCATCACTTTCAGAAAGTGAGCAGAATGGTCTGCTTCGTGATAAGCATAAAATGGCCTTTGAGCGAATGGATCTTCACGTAAAACACCAACTTTACCGGCTGCTGCTGCCGTTGTTTCAACGCCCATCACAAAACCATCGTAAACACCGCTCGCAATGTTGGAAAGCTCGCGAATGAGCGGCTCGCGGTCACGAACACGGCCGCCCCAAAGAATGATATCAATCGGAACACCTTTTGGATCTTCAAAGTGAGGCGAAAGATTCGGAGCATTCGTAATCGCGGTTGTGAAACGGCTGTTCGGATGCGCCCAAGGCTTGCTCATATCTTCCAACGTTCTGTCTTGGATATAATTTCCCTGCCAATCTCTCCAGCCGTCAAAATTTGGTTTTGGTACTTCTTTTCCTGCTAACCAATGTTGATAATGTTGTTGCGGGGAATAAGTTACATCTCCTTCTCGATATCCAGTAAATCCAGGAGGAGCCTCTGTTTTCCCTTCCCACCAAAGTTCACCAGTCTTTTCGTTGATAGCAACATTGGTAAAAATTGTTTTCGTTCCCGGCCCAATTGCTTTCATCGCGTTGGCGTTTGTTTCCCAATTGGTGCCCGGGACAACTCCGAAAAACCCATTTTCAGGATTCATGGCGTAAATCCGGCCATCTTTTCCGGGGCGAAGCCACGCAATGTCATCACCAATTAAATGTACCCGATAACGATCTTTTAAATCATCAGGAGGTGTCAACATTGCAAGATTTGTTTTCCCGGAAGCACTTGGAAATGCGGCGGCAATGTATTTTGTCGTTTTTGTTTGTAAATCTTCAATACCAATAATCATCATGTGCTCAGCAAGCCAGCCTTCTTTTCGCGCGTCATAACTTGCTTGCCTCAGCGCAAGGAATTTCTTGGCGAGAAGTGCATTTCCGCCATAAGCCGAACCATAGGATAGAACGAGTCCATCATGCGGAAAGCTAATGAAGTGACGGTCATCTTCTTTTGTTTTCTCAAGTTTTTCGTAAATCTTATCAAGGTCACCGGTCACGTGAACTGCTTTGATAAAATCTTTCTTTCGAGCAATTTCTTCAAGCGCTACTTTTCCGACGCGTGCCATCCGAATCATATTCACAGCCACGTAGCGGCTGTCGGTTAGCTGTACACCCACCTTCGCAAATTCAGAATCAGGAACTGCCATAAGGAACGGAATTGCATAAATGGTTTTTCCTTTGGCTGAACCTTCCATGAGGTTGTGGACGGTCGCTAAAGTTTGCTCACCTGCCATTTTCCAATTATTGAAAGAGCCTTGGTCGTCTGGATCAGGAGTTGACACAAATGTTCGTTCTTCCGTTCGAGCAACGTCTTTAGGATGAGAGCGTGCGTAATAATTTCCATCGGGAAGTTTAATTAATTCTTTCCCCTGCTCTGCTTCACGAAGTAACCGGTCATCGTCTGACGCATCAATCACTTCTACGTTTGTTGCTCCCAAACGTTGCGCGTATTCAGCAATAAACCGCCGGACATCAGAATGATTTTCTAAACTTAATCCTGTTATCTTTGGATTTGAAAATTCTGAACCGTGAGAATCCTTTGACGCAACCCGCAATTCGGCCCTTGGCGCGATTGGCGCCAAGGACACGAAAGTCCTCAGCTCCGATCGAGCTGGGGGCAATTCGGACTTCGAAGCGATTTTGTCATCCGCTTGCCGGCCGGAACCCCATGGTTTCGGCACTCCGCGCAGAACTCGATGTTCTGCGCTTCGCAATTCGGACATTTGCGCGATTGGCACAAAGTCCAGCCCCAACCTACCTTTGAATGATGGTGGAAGGGTTGGGGCAGTACCGACCTCCCGATTTATATTTCCAAAAGGATTCTCTGATGAAGGTCGGTGCAGAATAGTGCTTGGCAGACCAGCCAAGCGC
>JACQQN010000035.1 GCA_016206995.1 Candidatus Omnitrophota bacterium
GATTCCTTCCGTTGGAACGAAATGTTCTCCAGTTCTCTGAAGATGGTCGCGCAATTCTTTAATAAATTGGATTTTTGCTGGTTGAATAAAACCAATAGAAGAATAAAGCGCGGTTTTTCCTTTCGACGGCATGATCGTTTCAAGAAAATCAATCATTTCACGATAGCGGGTGGAATCAACTTGAAAACTTGATCGAGTAAAGCTGAACACATTACTCACGTCTGATCGGTCCGTCAAAACCGCATGGATTTTTATCCCTTTTTCCTTGTGGATGAGCGGCAAAACAAGCGGCATCCACTCTCCATTCACTTTTATTCTTCCAATCACATAAGCTCCTTTATTTCGAAAGAATAACGGTTTTAAAATCTCAATCCTTTCAAACGCAGTGGACCCAAATTTCTTTTGAAGGTCACCCGCCAAAATATTGGATGCAACACTAACATCCTGATCAAGATTTTGAAACGGTGCCTGCAATCCAAAATTTAAAACGATACGCTTAAGCAATTGGCCAACCGTTTCATTCCTTTCTTGTTCGTAAACACGATAAAGAGGTTGATCGATTGAAATTTCTCGGTTCTCAACAATTCCATCATCACCATATTCAACTGGAATCCCATATCGCGCAAGAACCCTTCGCATCACAGAATAGAAGAAAATAAAAGCGAGGTCTGCGTCATATTGGTGCGCAACCTGTTCCGCGTATTTTTCTTTAATGGAAAGCCAGAATTCTTCACTCTTCCACTCATCATCGCTAATATGAGCAAACACGCTTTGAAACCGATTCAGCATTTGGTCTAGCGCATGAGGATAAAGCTCGAGTTTCTCACGCACATCATCAACCACTCCCCTCCAATCCCGATTTTCAAATCGAGATTGAGCCCGGGACGTAATTTCTCCAAATTCTTTCAAATACGTATTGAACGCTGAATGGATTTCTCCTGAAATTTGCCTTGTCCATTTCATTTGATTCCAGAATTTTGCGGTCAGAAGATCGCCATGCGTCTCTTGAAACACGGGCAATAAAGACGAAGGGATGAATGACGCTAAAAATTCTTGTGGAATTTTAGCGGCCGTTCGGCGGCCTTTTGCACGGCTATCTGAAAAATGATAACGTCCAATAGCGCCGAGCATACTGTAATCAAAACCAACTACCTTTCCATATGCAGTGATAGCGACTTTGCTCAGATCGTAATTTCCATAAAAAACACCGGCCTCAGCAAGGCCGCGGACAAAATCACCAAATGAACGAATGGCTTTCACCTGCTCTTCGCGACTCTGGTCTTGTTTGAGAAACTCGTTTAAAGGAAACACTCTATTTTGAACGTAGAGAAGTTTAAAAATAACGAAATCTCCTTCAAAAACAACGTCACTATCTTTGTAAGATGCTTCTGTTCTTAAGACTTGCAATAAAGGTTCTGAAAATGCGCTTTGGCGGAACTTAAGTTCACCAAACTTCAGACCACCCAGAAGCCACCCTTTTCGATCCGTTTGAAGCACGTAATCATAGCGTTTTTTGACAACTTCGCGATCGACCGCTTTTCCCTTTTGGTCATGCGAACGCACAAGCTGGAAAACGTTGTCAAAACCAGGAAGCGTAAATGCGATTATGGGATCTTGCGAAGGTTTTTGAAGTTCGGTCACGCTCGTAAATTGTGCGCCATCTTCTTTTAAATGCAATTGAAGGAGCTCGTAAAATTTGCTTCGCGCATGTGGGTGGTCGCCAATATTCCAATAAAGTTCATAGGACGCTTTCCGGGGAGCTGCTCTTTCCAAAAACTCAACCAACTCACGATAGTATGGAGTATCAATATAAAATCCAGAACGTGAAAAAGTAAAAATATTCCCTGCAAGTTGTTTCCCTAAAAAAACATTGCTCACAAAAACACCGACTTGCTTTCCGCCCTGATTAAACTCTTCTTGATTATCCAATTGAATGACGCAAGGAATGATAAGCAAACGTTCTTTGTCCGCAACGATATAGCCGATCAGGTAAGCCTTTCCATCTCGAAGCGCCAGTGGCTCAAGAATTTCAAGAGCGTAAAAATCTTTTGATTGAAGAGTGCCGACAAGAAACTCTTCAATTTTTTCGGTGACATGTTGAATGTCACTTGCTAAATCTCGATAGCGAATGGCAAAAGGATAATCAGAAAAAACTTCGCTCACCACCTGGTTGGTGTTTTCAGTTCCTTTCAAATAAGTTTTAAAAATGGGTGTGGGCGCTTGTTTTCTTTTCTCCGATTGAAGAATTTCATCAGGCGTATACATCACTCGCGTGACATCAGCCGATAAAAAGCGCCGGGCAACCGAATTAAAGAAAATTCGGGCTTTGTCTTGGTCGTATCGATCTTTGATCAATTCAGAATAAGATGCTTTCAAATCATGCCAAAATTTAAAATCAGATAGGGAATTTGGAGTGCGTACTTGAAGATCGTGCACGACTTTATCCATGACATGTTGATAAAGTTCGCGCCTGTTTTTCTCATCTCTCAACGATCCCCTCTGGTCATGGGTTTCAAATCGTGACTTTGCGCGCCGCGTAATTTGTTGAACGGCAATTTGATTTGCGTCAAACGTCCGAAAAATAGTTCGCGCGGAAATCATGATTATTTTGTTCCTTGTTCGAGTTTTTTGTTGAATTTGTAGCCATAAACGGCGGGCCATCTGAGCTAGCATCTGAAACGGTGCGGCAATCCACCACCAATTAAAGGAACTTTTCGAATGATCTGATTCTGCATTTGATCTTAATTCTGATCTTACCAAAACCCCTTCATTTCTGTCCTTTCCCTGTTTTATGTAGAGAGGAGAAGGTGAGAAGGAGCTCAAATCAATTAATCGCGCGCGGCGGCGTGGGTTGCGGAATGGAAACGCATTTTCTTTCGGAAAACCAAGCATGTTTCTCAATTCACTTCGGACAAATTCTGTTTGAGCGGTTGCTTTTAGTTTGGTAAGTGAATCGCGCGAAAAAGGGAACAAATTAATTTTGGGCAGCCTGTCCCCTTTTGCGAGTACTTGTGGAATATCAGGATAAGCAATGGAACTTGAAAAAGAAAGCGTGGCGAGAAGCAGGAAAGTGGTTGCTCGATAAAAACAATTCAGCTTCATAAATCAATAGAAAGCAGCAAGTAGCGAATAGAGAGTAATAGAGAAATTAATTCTTCTCTACCCTGAAAATATCAACTCTCTACTTGAAAGAACGATTGTAATCGCCGCCACGCGCTGATCAATTACGCCGCCTTCAAGACTTCAAGGTTGGCTTTGGCTTGTTGGTCAATCACATCAATGTCGAGCCAGTTGGCAAGTTCTTTGACGCCACTGACTGCTTTAAAGGCAACTGTGATTCCTGACTTAAGAAGCATGTTAGCGAGTTGATTGGCAATGCCTCGGTCAAGGCCTTCTTTACCGATCACATCCACCCAGGTGATGCCTTCTGAGAGGAGGAGTTGTTCGATGCGCTCCCTTTGGGCAAAGCTTAAGACTTCGACCTTCTCTGCGCCTTTGACTCCAGCGAGAAGATTAAGCTCATTCATCTTCTTAAGGACAGCACCTTCCGCCAAGATAAACATGCGGTCCCCTTGGGCGGAGGCGGCTACTTCACGGATGATGTCGATCGCGTCATCGGTGATTGTAGGAGCGATTACTTTCACGGTTTTTAAGTCTGAGGTACGTTTGATATGCTCTCTTCCTTGTGAGAGTACTTCACTTGAGCGAAGCTTACCTTCTAAGACTGTGGTGCTTACAGTCTGGACTGGAGACTGTTGAAGCCTCGCGAGAGAATCAGTGAAAGTACTTAGCTCTTTTTCAGGATAAGCATTCAGACCTGAGAGAGAGTTGAAGGC
>JACQQN010000038.1 GCA_016206995.1 Candidatus Omnitrophota bacterium
ATTCATAAGTTATTGTAATTTAATAACTTATAAAACTAAAAGATAAAATTATTTTTACCACTTCAAAATAGTTATGTAATAATTTTATGACAAGTGTAATATTTATATTACACTAAGTCATTTGATAGAGTTTAAGCTTGCGAATTAACTCTTGGCGGGAAATGCAAAGCTCTTTTGCGGCTTTTGTCCGATTACCTTCTGTTTGCTCAAGGACACGGTGTATTAAGTCCTTCTCAAATTCTGCAACAACAATTCTTTTATGATCTTTTAACGAACTGGTATTTGCTGGAGCCTTAAATTTTTTATTTAGACGCGTGCGTTGATTAGTTTCGCGTAAATGGGGTGAGAAGTGATTGGGCTCGATAACATTTCCTTCTGACAAAATAAAAGCTCTCTCCAATTCATTTTCCAACTCCCGCACGTTTCCAGGCCATCGGTACTCTTGCATCAATCGAAGCGCATCCTTTGACACCTTCTTGAGTGGCTGCTTATTTCGTTCCGCTAGTCTTTTAATAATATGGATCACTAAAAGCGGCATATCCTCTAAGCGGTCTCGCAGTGGAGGAAGCGTCAGGTGAATTACATTTAAACGATAAAATAAATCTTCACGGAATTTACCTTTTAAGACAAGCACTTTAAGATCTTGATTGGTCGCAGCAATAATACGGAGATCGACAGAAATTGGAGTGGTACCACCTACCTTCAGGAAGACACCTTCTTGCAGCACTCTTAAAAGTTTGACTTGAAGCGCTGCGCTCATATCTCCAACTTCATCAAAAATAAATGTTCCTTGGTCAGCAATCTCAAAAAGCCCTTTTTTCTCAGCAATAGCGCCTGTAAATGATCCTCGTCTATGTCCAAACAATTCGCTTTCTAATAAACTGTCTGAAAAAGCTGAACAATTAACAATCACAAATTCTTTGTCTTTTCTGGGGCTGCCAAAATGAATTGCACGAGCCACGAGCTCCTTCCCTGTCCCACTTTCTCCTTCAATCAAAACTGAAGCATCGTAAGGTGCAATTTTCTTGAGAATTGAACAGACTTCCTTAATCTTTGTGCTTTCACCAATCAAACCATGAATTTGAACTGAATCAGTAGTCGCCATAAACAGAATTATTCCGACGCTTTCCTTTGCTTGATGAACCGTAATCGCTCTTTCAAAGTTTTCTCAAAACCAGAATCGTTTGGCTGGTAATACTCACGCTTCTGGCTGCGATAATCCTGTTTTACAATTGCGTCCTGGAAATGATGAGGGTATTGATAAGCAGTACCATGTTTTAACCGTTTTGCGGTTGCATAGCTTGCATCTCGTAAATGCACCGGCACCTCATCGACAACATCTTCCATCACATCCTTCGTTGCGCCTTCAATCGCCATATAAGAAGCGTTGCTTTTGGGTGCAAGCGCCATATAAACTACGAGTTGTGACAGTATAATTCTTGCTTCTGGCATTCCAACAAATTCAATCGCTTCCAAGCCTGCAGAAGCCAAAATCAAAGCCTGCGGATCTGCATTTCCAACGTCCTCAGCGGCAAGAATTACAATTCTCCGAGCCACAAAGCGAGGGTCCTCACCTGCACACAACATTTTAGCAAGCCAATAAACGGCAGCATCAGGATCCGAACCGCGCATACTTTTAATAAACGCGCTGGCAGTATCATAGTGATAATCTTCGTCGTGATCGTAATAAACAATCTTTTTTTGACAGGATTCTTCGGCAACCTGTTTGCCGAAAGCAATAAACCCATCCGGGTCTGGATTGGTAGTCAAAATACCAATTTCGAGCGCATTGAGTGCGCGGCGGGCATCGCCAGACGCGGATTTGGCAAGATGCGCCAACGCCTCGTCCGTTACGTTGATTTTCAAATTCCCATAGCCACGCTCAGAATCAGAGAGGGTTTGGCGCAAAATCTCAATAATTTCTTCTTTAGATAAGGGTTGGAACTCAAAAATATGAGACCTGGAAAGAAGCGGTCCGTTCACCGAAAACGACGGATTGTGGGTGGTGGATCCAATTAAAATAATATTGCCGCTTTCTACATCTGGCATGAGCGCATCTTGCTGCGCTTTGTTAAAGCGATGAATCTCGTCAATAAAAAGAATCGTTCGTTTTTTGTCAACTCCCTGGGAGCGCGCTGCGTCAAGAATGCGCCGCGAATCCTGAAGATTTGAAGTGACCGCATTGATACTTTTAAAAGTTGCGTTCGTGAGATCTGAAATAATTGCAGCGAGCGTTGTCTTCCCGCAGCCCGCTGGCCCGTAGAAAATTAACGAAGAAAATCGATCGGATAAAACAATGCGCCTTAAAAGCTTTCCGTCCCCCAGCAAGTGTTTTTGACCGATGAATTCGTCCAGGGTCCGAGGACGCATTCGAAATGCAAGCGGTGCACTGCGGTTTCCCTGACGCAAATTTGATTTGGAAGAAGCACTGCTTTCTTGAAACAAATCATCCATGTTACCAGCGTAGAGCATTTCGAATGGGTCGTGCAAACCGGCGTGAGAGCGGAATCATTGTTTTTTCTGGAATGTTGAGTTGAATTGAAAAATTACCACTGGTTTGCGGCGTAATTTTTCCAATAAAATCAATATTCACAATATGAGCTTTATGAACCTGAAAAAATTTCTTTGGGTTAAGCCGGGTGAGCAATTCCTTAAGCGTAGACTTCACAAGGTATGTTTGACCGGTTTTTAAGTGCGCGTAGACGTCGGCGAGTTCTGCATGAAAATACATGACGCTTGCTACATCAAAGAAATTACGCTCTTTACTCTCTGGTTGGAAACCGCAAATTCGATCAAGAAAACCACCTTTAGAGACCGCTCGGTTAAGTACTTGAAATTGGTCTTTTAGAACCTCAGTCTGACCTAAAAGCAGCTTAGCCCGATCTACTGCTTTCAAAATTCGTTCCTTTTCATACGGTTTCAAAATATAATCAACCGCGCTTAATTCAAATGCTTTCACGGCGTATTCATCATAAGCCGTTGCAAAAATAATGACGGGGGGTTTTTCTGAGTGTTGAATTTGAGCAGCCACTTCAAGACCTGACATATGAGGCATGCGGATATCCAAGAAAACAATTTGCGGGGAAAGCTCTTTAATTTTTTGCAGCGCTTCCTTGCCATCCGCTGCCTCTCCGACCACTCGAATGTCATGGCATGACCCAATTAATCGTTTTAAACCTTCACGCGCCAATGGTTCATCGTCTACCAGTAAAACGGTTGGCATGTTCATTGCTCCTTTTGTTGATGGGGGTTTTCAATTGGTATTCTAAACCGAACGCTGGTTCCTTGTCCAATTTCACTTTCAATTTTTAATTCAGAATCAATCCCAAATTGATATTTCAATCGCTCATTAATATTCCACAAACCAATACCGCTTCCCTTACCTTCCTCGCTGGGTTGATTACTTTTTGGCTTTTTTAATTTAATATTACGCAAATACTCCTGAGATATGCCGACACCTGTGTCTTTAACTGTTATTTCGACATATTTTGCATTTTCCCTAGCAGAAATTTCGAGCACCCCTCCACCTGATTTCAACGCTAAACCATGCCGAATTGCATTTTCCACAATTGGTTGCAAGATTAGCACAGGGATTTGCGTCTGGAATCCCTTGGAGCCAAGCTGAATTTCCTTACGAATTTTAAGTGAATCTTGGTAACGCGCCTTTTCAATTTCAAGGTATGAGTCAATATGCTCAAATTCCTCTTCAAGCGATACGAATTCATCTTCCCGTTTTACAATCCTCCGAAAATAATTAGAAAGCTTTACCACTAGGTTTCTTGCCTGCTCCGCCTGTTCTCGAGAACAGATGGCTGCGATCGTGTTTAAAGCGTTGAATAAAAAATGAGGATTAATTTGTGCTTGTAAAAATTTAAGTTTCATTTCGGGAAGTAATTTCTCAAGCGTACGACGTTCCTCTTCTCGAATTAAACCCTGCGCCAGCGCTACAAAAACATAAACACAAAGCGACTCTAAAACTGCAAGCGAAAAAATAATACTTGTCGCCATTCCAAATGATAAGTATTTGGCAATTGGAAGATAGGTTACTAAACCATGAAACAAACCCACGCTAATCCCAGCAAGTAGCGCAATTTTTCGCGCGAGCATCCGGTCTCGACCAATCACACTAAAGGCTGCACCGATCAAACCAGCTCCTATTAAAATGAGAAAATAAGAACCATGCCCAGCACCTAAAAATAAGCGGAACACCCCTCCAACAACTCCACTAAAAATACCGAGGCTCATTCCACCAACCAGACCACTGATTGTGACAAAAATTAATTGGAGATCTAAAAATGCCCAGTCAGATTCTCCGTACCGCAAGTAACCCAACCCGCCCGCCAAAATACTAATCAACGTGAGCGCAGTCCCTGAAATTAGAAGCTGCGGCACGCGTTCTTCTCGGTGTGTTCTCATGAACAAATTTCTAAAATTGCGAGCCCGCATTAAGAAATAGGAGACAATCAAGAGCATTGCAAACTTCTGTAAAAGATCTCCATAAATTTCAAGCCAGCGAACTTGAACCGCTTCAAAAGGCAAGAAAATTTCCTCATGGTGAAGTGGCTTTAATCTTCCCTTAAGGTCATCCAGCTTTCGATTTGCATCGGCTAAATTTCCATTTGCAATGTGTAATGCGCTTCGATCAAATTCTTCAAGGAATAAATAGATTTGATATCCTTGTTTTTCAAGTTGTCTTAACTCCGCACCAACATTTTCATACTTCGCGATGACTTCCTCTTTTGTTGCCGCCTCAACCGACCGTTGAAACGCAAAACAAATAAAAAACCCAAGGAAAATAGTTAAAAAGTTTTTAATAAGCGCACGAAAATAAGGAAGTTTGGTGACTAGAGCTGCTGGAACCTTATTCACATTAACCATTCTATCCTTTTGCCGGCGGAAGCTCCGCCTTAAACTTTTGATTGAGAATATTAACGATAGAAAAATGGAGCTCGTCGACCTCTTTTGCCTCAAGCGTCCTTTTTTCAGATTGATAGCGAATATGAAAAGCGACGCTTTTTCTATGTTGAGGCAATTTGCTTCCACGATATAAATCAAATAGCTCAATCGCTCGGACAAGACCGCGACCAAGCACATTAATCTCTTGAATCAAATCGCCCACTTTCACTTCTTCTGAAACAATCAGCGCAAGATCTCTTTCAACAATTGGAAAACGGGAAATTTCACGATAAACAACTGGTTTCTCAGAAATTCTATCTAATTTTGTAAGTGAGACCTCTCCAAAAAACACGGGTGGCTCAATCCGCATTTTTTGAGTTATCGACGGCCTCACCAAACCAATCCATCCAAGCGATACTCCGTGCGCCCGAACTTCTATAACAAAACCTGGTTCAAACGCCAAAGGTGCTTTCCCGACGGGAAAGAAATCAGGAGAGACTTTCTTTGACTTTACCACTAAATTCGTAAAAATTCCTTTCATGTCCTCAAATTCATACGAACGTTTCCGCTCTAAATGATTTGAAGGCTTGTCACCAACCAAAGCAACCGCCAAAACTCTTTCTTCTCCAGGAAGTAAATCTCCGGTTTCAAAATAGCAATTAGCAACTTCAAAAATTCCAAGCGATTTGAATCCGGAACCAAAATTTAGTTTCACAACCTCTAAAAAATTTGCAATCAAGCTTGGGCGCATCAGAGTTAAATTCTGATTTCTCGGATTTTCAACCTGCACCCATTTTCCTCGCTCTTCGTTCAGCGCGTCAAACGATGTGGGATTCACCAAGCTAAACGTCACCACCTCTCGAAGACCGACCACAACACACTCATCTTGTATTTGATCTGACAAAGCAAGCAGAGAATTCTTGGTGGGTTCGCTAGGTTGAATCGTCGGCAAACTCTCTTGGATTTTATCGTAGCCATAAACTCGTGCAATTTCTTCAATCAAATCTTCCGGCTTTGAAACATCAAACCGAAATGATGGGATCTCACTCAAAAGCCCTTTTCCTTGAATTCGAGTTTTCAGTTTTAAACGGTCGAGTATCGATTGTGCCTGTTTGATTGAAATTTTAGTTTGACCAAGGGTTTTATTAATTTGTTCAAAGTGAAGCAATACCTTACACTTTTGAACAGGTAATTTTCCAGCCTCAAGCGTTTTCCCGACGCACTCAATTTTTGTGGAGTGCGTGATTAAATCAAGGGCTCGATCCCGTGCGCATGCAACTCCGGAAGGATCGACCCCGCGTTCAAAACGGTATGAAGATTCGCTTCCAAGTTTCAGTCGCTTTGCCGTTTGTCGAATCGCCGCCGGCACAAAGTAAGCTGATTCTAATAAAATATTCCGCGTGCTTTCAGAAACCTCTGAACTTTTACCGCCCATGACTCCGCCAAGCGCGAGGGCTCCTTCTTCGTCTGAAATCACTGTATCGTTTTCTTTTAATTCGTATAAATTACCGTCAATCGCAATTAATTTCTCATCCTTTTTTGCCCGTCTCGCCATAATCACATTGCCGTGAAGTTTATCAAAGTCAAAGGCGTGAAGTGGTTGCCCCCATTCCAAAAGAACATAATTAGTAACATCAACCAAAAAATGAATAGACCGAATTCCACACAACTCCAAGCGCTCCACCATCCAATCAGGCGTTTTCGTCATCTGAATTCCTTCGACAATGACTCCAGAATAATAAGGGCATAAATTGGGATCGAGCACTTTTACCTTTAGGGTCTGTGTTGTGGTCGCAAGAAACGCGCTTTTCCAAGAAGACGGCAAATGAAACGAAGCACCGCAGACTGCTGCAATCTCTCTTGCAACACCAATGTGTGAAAGGAGGTCTGGCCGATTTGAGGTAACTTCCGTTTCGAGAAGAAAATCACGGCCGATTTTTTCGACTCGCTTTACTTCAAGGCCTGTCATTGTAAGCCGTTCAGCAATTTCCTCTGGCGACTTTTTGACGATAACGTAATCTTTTAACCAGTTCCAACTTAGCTTCATTGAAATTGCTCAAGAAATTTTACGTGATTTTCAAAAAAAAGACGGATGTCATTAATCCCGTGCCGGAGCATCGCGATTCGCTCAACACCAACTCCAAATGCAAACCCTTGCACATTCTTTGGGTTGTACCCCGCCTGTTTAAAAACTGAAGGATTGACCTGCCCCGCTCCCAAAACCTCAAGCCAGCGATTTCCCCAACGGATATCTATCTCAACACTAGGCTCGGTAAATGGAAAAAAGTGTGGACGAAACCGCATCTGTAAGTCTTTTCCAAAAAGCTTTCTCAGAAAAATATGAAGCACTCCTTTTAAATCGCTAAACGTCGTATGACCATCAACCATCAAGCCTTCGATTTGATGAAACATAAAAGAATGGCTTGCATCAACAGCATCTGGGCGATACACGCGGCCAGGGGCAATAATCCTCAAAGGGGGCTTTCTCTTTTCCATTTCCCGGACTTGGACGGTGGAAGTTTGGCTGCGCAGCAATGCACCTTTTGCTGTATAAAAAGTATCGAAGGCATCGCGGGATGGATGTTCTTTTGGGATGTTCAGCGCGGTGAAATTATAAAATTCAGTTTCAATTTCCCGGCCATCGACCACTTCAAAGCCGAGGCCCACAAAAATATTTGAAATTTCTCGGATGGTTTGTGTAATAGGGTGTAGCGAACCAACATTGGGAGCAATCCCTGGAAGCGTTGGGTCGAAATGAAAATCCTTTAACGTACTTGGAGAAACTTGTGATTTCTTTTCTGCGAGAAATGTTTCAACTGTATTCTTAAGTTGATTGACTTTCTCACCAAAAACTCGGCGCTCGTCAAGCGCAACTGAACCGATTTGCTTCAACAGCCCAGTGATATTCCCTTTTTTCCCCAAATAGCGGACTCGAATTTCTTCCAACTCCGCTTCGGTACTGGCCCCTTGAATGGCGGCACAAACTTCACGTTCAAGCTGATCAAAATTAACGTTGGCCATAAGAACACATTCTGATCATCCGAGCTGGGACGATCATCGGAGGTGCGCTACTTAGCACTCTTGACAAACGTAACTAGCTGTTCAAACGCGTTCGGATCACGCACGGCGAGTTCTGCTAGAGATCTTCGGTTAAGCTCGATTTTTGCTTTCTTTAGCGTTGCAATAAATCGGGAATACGAAATTCCATGCTCCCTGCAAACTGCATTGAGTCTTGTAATCCAAAGACTGCGGTAGTTCCGCCTTCTCTTTTTTCGGTCCCGCGTCGAAAATGCAAGCGCTCTTTGTGCAGTTTCCCTTGCAGTTCGGTATAATTTGTGGCGCCCTCCCCAAAAACCTTTGGCGCGCTTTAACCATTTTTTACGTCGCTTGCGTGATGCAGGAACTCTGGTTGCCCTTGGCATAAAATTACCTCACGAGTGATATGGCAATGCTTCTTTAATTTGTTTTGCGTTGGTGACATCCACAGAAGCCCAACCTCTTCGCTTTCGCTTCATTTTTGAAGACTTATAACTCAATAAGTGGCGTCGCTTTGTTTTCGTAAAGAGTACTTTTCCTGTTGCGGTAACCTTAAACCGCTTCCGAACCGCTTTGTTTGTTTTGAGTTTCGGCATCGACTAATTTCTCCGTTTTCTTTTTTGGTGGTGCTGAGTGCGTTTTCGGCGCTTTTCGGCTCTGAACTTTTGGCATATAAAGCAGTACGATCGATCGACGCTCGAATCCTTCATTGCGTTCCAACTCTCCAGTATCCGAAATATCCTGAGTAAAACGATCAATAACCCTTTGGCCCAATTCCGGCCTGGTCGCTTCGCGGCCTCGAAACATCAGAGTCAATTTAACTTTGTCGCCTCGCTCGAGGAAATTGAGAGCGCTTCTCAACTTTGTCTGATAATCGTGGTCGTCTATATTCGCTGTCATTTTAATTTCTTTAATGCTGATGACATGCTGTTTCTTCCGCGCTTCTTTTTCTTGTTTCTCCAACATGTACAAGTACTTTCCAAAATCAAGAACTCGGCATACCGGTGGATTTGCTGTTGGGGAAATTTCAACGAGATCTAAACCCTCTTCTTGAGCTTTCCGAACCCCTTCATCCACACTTACAATTCCAACTTGTTTCCCGTCGGAGCTAATTAACCTAATCTTTGGTGCACGAATTTTTCCGTTAATACGAATAAATCGACGCTGAATATTACACCTCCTGGTTAAAGTTTATAGCGCCAAGTTCCACATGTCATAAAATAGAAAATGAGGTGACAGAATGCCATTTTTAACGTCAAAAATCAAACTCTTTCTTAGGATCGTTTTAATCTAATTTCCGAAAGTAATTGATCGGTTAATTGCCGTATGGTAATTATCCCTAAATCTTTTTTTCCACGACCCCGTAAGGAAACCTGATTGGAAGCGACTTCCCGGTCCCCAATCACAGCAACGTAAGGAATTTTTTCGACTTCCGCTTCCCGAACTTTATAATTGATTTTTTCAGACCGAATATCAAGCTCTGATCTAATTCCTTCTTCGCCAAGCCGTTTGTGAAGCCCTACCGAAAATTCAACTTGTTTTTCAGAAATCGTACACACTTTAACTTGAACCGGTGCCAGCCAGATTGGAAAGACACCGCCAAAGTGCTCAACCAAAATCCCATAAAATCTTTCGATAGAACCAAAAACAGCGCGGTGAACCATAACAGGCCGATGTGCCTTCCCATCTTCCCCTGTGTATTCTAAGTTAAAACGTTCCGGCATCTGAAAATCAAGTTGGATGGTTCCACATTGCCAGGTTCGTCCGATCGAATCCATCACTTCAAAATCAATCTTTGGGCCATAAAAAGCACCTCCGCCTTCGTGAGTATCATATTCAATCTGGTTTGTTTCAAGCGCTTCTCGAAGACTTTGTGTTGCTAAATCCCATTGTTCATCGGTTCCCATAGAATCTTTTGGACGAGTTGATAAGTTAATCGATATTTTTTGAAAGCCGAACGCTCCGTAAATTCGCATAATTAAGGAAATCACCTTTGAAATTTCTTCTCGGATTTGATTGCCATAGCAAAAAATATGCGTGTCATCAATCGTAAAAGCCTTTGCCCGAAACAGCCCATGAAGAACCCCTGAGAGCTCACGGCGGTGTACCAAGCCAAGTTCTGCAAGCCGAAGCGGCAAATCTCGGTACGAACGTGCATCGCTTCGGTAAACAACGGTCGCGCCTGGACAATTCATAGGCCGAATCGCAAAATCCTGTTCGTCAACTTTTGTGAAGTACATATTTTCTTTGTAGTGCTCATAATGGCCGCTTTGCTTCCACAACAAGTCTTTTAAAATAATAGGTGTACGGATTTCAAGATACCCTCCTTTTTCATGTTCATCCCGCCAAAAATTAATTAACTCGTTATAAATTATAATTCCTTTTGGGTGATAAAATGGAATTCCTGGAGACTCTTCGTGAAAGCTAAACAAATCAAGCTCCCGACCAAGTTTTCGATGATCTCGCTTCTTCGCTTCTTCAAGTTGCGCCAAATATTTTTTTAACTCTTCTTCAGAAGTGAACGCAACGCCATAAATCCGTTGGAGCATGGGATTATGTTCATTCCCACGCCAATAAGCACCAGCAACGTTGGTTAACTTGTAGCCCCTAATTTCTTTTGTGTTTGCCATGTGCGGACCACGACAAAGGTCAACAAAAGGACCATTAGAATAAATAGAGACCTGGTCATCAGAAATTCCTTCGATGATTTCACATTTGTAGACTTCCCCACGTTTTTTAAAAAGATCAATTGCTTCTTTTTTGCTCAGGAAGTTTTGCTTAAACTCTTGATTTTCAGCAATAATTCTTTTGCATTCCTTTTCAATTTTTTCTAGATCATCTTCAGTGATTGGCTTAGCAACTTCAAAATCATAAAAAAATCCAGCTTCGGTCGCAGGGCCTGTTCCTAATTTAGTGCCGGGAAAAAGTGACTGCATGGCTTGTGCCAAGACATGGGCTGCGCTATGCCGCAATCGCTTAATTTTTTCGGAATCTTTTTCCAGATTTTTTTGAATATTTGCAGCGGACATGGTTAAGGTGAGGCAGGTATCATAATGGGATTAAAACTGAACTATTCTTGAGAGTAACTTCTGTATTTCCATAGACTTACAGAGTATAACTTGAAAACTTCTGAGACGCAAGAGGTTTTCTTTCACTAAGCTGATTGTTTCACTTCTTCGAGCGCCTGATATTGCGCGACCAGTTCCGCGATCTTATCGAGAGAAATCAAACCAACAAAATGACCTTCAGAATCTACTGTGATGAAAATACCATATTGTTCAAGCAAGCGACTATAGGTGGCTTGAAATCTTAAAATTTGATCAACTGATTTTCCAGAAAGCATCTCAGCAAGCCGCCCTGTCAAATCAACTACTGCAAGCAAAAGTTCTCGCGCGGCTTGAATTTTCAAGGATGAAAGATCCATCACCGTAACATAAATTCCGGCTTTAAGACCGCTCAGCGCACTTTTGTCGCGAACCAAAGCGCCTGCCCCATGTGTTTGGTTGGTAAGTGATGCAAAGTCTTCATCTTGAATGTGAAAAATTCTTGATAATGCGGCATCTTCAACCGGAGACAAACGTTTTGAAATTCTTAGTTCAGAACGAATTTTTTCGTATTTGGCATTAAATTGCCCTGTTGGATCCGAAACAAAAATCTGAAAGAGCGGTTGATCGCCAAATTCACCCGCGGAACGGGCAATTTCAATCAAAGCTTGAAGCAGTAACTCCGTTGCGGGATCATCATCACGAAAAACAACCTTGTGCGGACGATTGGGTATTAATCCAAACTGACGGGTAAAATCCTTATCCATGGATCGTAAAACCACTCCTAAAACATTGCTCGGTGGCGTCGCATCGAGCGACAAGGTTTTAGGCCTAGCAGCAACTGCTCTCTCGATTAAAAGATTGCCGAGTGCTGAGTCACCTGGTGCAGCAACAAAATCCGCAACACGCTCGGCAACCACTTCCACTGCGGCACGCAGCGATTCTCGATCTAGATCAACTGGAGCAAAACGTAATTCAGATCTTGGAAGAACCTGTGTAATTTTTTTGGCCTCACGACCTTCTCGAGAATCTATCGGTTTCACAGTATCGGCATTTTTTACGACAAGGGTTGCAGCTAGACTCAACTTTCGACCAACTGCTTGAACTGGTAAGGAACCGCTCACCCTCACCTCTTGCTGCATTGCTGCTTGGCTGGATATTTGTGCTTTGGATTTGATGGGTATGCTTGACTTTAAAACTGTTGCCAAAACTATTTCTTCTCCGTCGTGCACTCGAATTTGGATTGCATCCGCTCGAGCTGGAACTGAAAACGGCGTTACCGAATAAGTTTCGCTTCCTCGTTTTACTTGAGCTTCAACCGAAGTCAATCGCCTCACAATTTCTTTAACCTGCGCACTTTTAAAGCCAACGATATAAAT
>JACQQN010000044.1 GCA_016206995.1 Candidatus Omnitrophota bacterium
CTTGGTTGTACCAGGTTGGTTCAGGCATCATGCGAAGGAACGTAAAAATAATGGGCGACATCCACAAGCCCCACCGAAGCACGTAAAGCATGTGATTGACAAGCTCGACAAATCCCGCTTTTGAGAAGAAGAATTTAATGGGAGCCGTATGCTTTTCAAAATAAGCTTGTAAAAATACTTTGTTGATGGCAAAAAGCCATGCGGCAATTGACCAGTTGATGACACCCGCTAAAGATTCTGTAAATAGCAGCTTCGCGCCACCCGTATAACTTCCTAAATGAATGCGGCCCCATTTGTTGACGAGTGGATAAGTGATGTATTCCACCGGAGAAAATCCGGCGCTCGTGTAAAGTTTGAATTTCTCAATGATCACCGGAACTTGCCGGGCATCCAAGTAAAAAGCCAAGGCGCTTCCAACAAAAATACCTAAGAGAGAGTCCGTCAAGTAAAGCCGCCAGGTTTGGATTTTGCCTTGGCCTCGAAATGTATACACGATATCTCTTAAGAAACTGACACCACCCGATGCCACCACACCAATTAAAAGGCCGAAATTAATTCGTTCCACCATCGCGCGCTCAAAAAACCCATAAGCAATCATGAATGCAAACCCAAATCCAGCGACGATTCCTCTTGCATAAAGAACTGGGTTTCGGTAACTGTAGCGAACCCGCTCAAAAAATGGCAGGCTTCCATCAAAGGTTTCAATAATTGTGCTGAGCAACGGAAAAAGAAGTGCGCCGCCAAGAATTCCAACTCCAATTGGAAACATGTTCATAACAGTTTGAGCTGCGGACGCGTCAAGTAACATTTTAAGCACATATAGAAGCGCGACCAAAATACCGCTATAGGCCATTCCCTTTTTCATTCCTGACGTGACGTGTTTCGAAATGGTTTCCTCAGAAGGCGCGGTCACATAAATACCATCGACAATCATTCCTGTGATGAGATAAACCTCGCCCCATAATCCCGCATAGGAAAACATAGTTGCTAAAATAGTGGCAAGTGAGCGGAGTTGAACGGGAAGCGCGCCAACGAAAGAGGTAGATCCAAAATCGGCAATCTCGGGAGCCAGTGCAACACTCATCGAAACAAAAAATGCAAACCAATGCGCTTTGGGCGCTGTGACGAGTCTTCCCTTTTTCACATGGCTGATTCCATTAATCACCGCTTCATTAAAACCAAACACAATCAAAATTCGGCCGATGATCTCAAGAATGATTGGCCAGCGAGCAAGAAGACCGAACGTCAGCAGGTTGCTCAAATTTTGCAGAAGATTTCCATTTTCAACAAGCAGCAACCATCCCAAAAGATAGGGCGTTCCAATGATAAAAGCTGTTGTCATCACTTTCAATTGTTTGCCGGAAGAGCCAAGCGAACACGCGTTTGCAATTTGATAAATCAAAAAAGCAAGCGTTGCCAAAACGTTACTCAACATAAGAACTTGCATCCAAGTCGCAGGTGCTTGCAAAAGCGCTTGTTTGCTTGAAGACGCCGCAAGAAGCCCGGTAAAAAAAATATTTAAGAAAACTTCTGATGCTGTTAGGTGTTTCCCTGTAAATTTGAACTTAAATAATTCTCCAATCACCGCACCCATAAGCCCCACGATGAGGAACCAGAAATCAATATCCATCGGGTTCATTGTTCCAAGCAAGTAAATCGCAAGCGCAACTCCGCTGATTAAAACTGCCATGGTCCCGTAAAAAAAGTCTCGCTTGAGTCTTGAAAAAATGGGTGTTTTTGAAGAATCCAGTGGAGTTTTGTCACTGCCTGTCTTTATTGAAGTAGCAGTTGAATTTCCACTGAACAAATTTCCAAAGAAAGTAATGAAAAATGCAAATAGAAAACTCATCAAAATCACGGAAGCAACTTTGATGTAGGTAAAATGCTTTTCAATAAAAGTCAGCTTTCCAAAACCGAGATCAAAATATAATTTTCCCGTCACGGGCGCGCCAATTTCCATTGGGCTTACGCCAATCGGACTGATTGAAAGAGGCCCAACCGCCATCGGGCTCACCACAAAAACAGCTTCTTTTAAATTACCGATCGTATTCCAATTCACTTGTTCCCGAACAAAGTTCCAACCTGGCTCAAGACGAAGTGGAATTGACTGCATTCCTTTATTCCCCTTCACTTCAACGCGCACGCCAACTTGATCGAGCTGCTCAGCTTGTGGCGCCATAATGCCAATCACCACAGCATCCGCTGAACTTGCGCCAAGCTCTTTAGGATAATTCTGCGTCCAAACACCAATGATGGATCCTTTGGGAATCGAGTAACTGAATTCCCAAACATCTCTTGCAAGCGTTTCATCAAAAGCGCTCGCAACATTTCCTTGTGATGGGCCAATGTTAAAAACTCCTTTTGCGCCGGCGTCCATGAGGTTGTAACCAAAAGAAAAAGTTTGCGTTGGAGCATTTGCCTGAACTGAAGACGCACGTTTCACAAATTGATAAGAAAAAGAGAGCATGCCAGTGACCAGTTCATCATTTCCCACTTGACTGACATCAAAAGCAACTTCACTCAAATGCCCAATCACACCCCAATCAACAGGCCCCTGAAAAGAATTCCAACCGCGCTTCAGTTTGAGTGGAATGGTCTGTGCATTTCGATCACCCTTGATTATTGCGTTTACTGAAATTTGATTTGCCTGGTCGGTTTTTAAAACCATCACACCAATCCGCACCACATCAACAGCGCCCACGCCTAACTCGGGCGGAAAATTCTTCGTCCAAGCACTGACAGAAGACTCGCGAGGAATTGAATAATCAAATTCCAAGACATCCTTTCCAACTGCTTCGTCATAAGTGAGAGTCACCGTCCCTTTTGCAGAACCCGTCGGCGTCACGCCGCGATCATGCGCGTCCAAAAGATTAAAAGACGTTCGAGGCGGAGCCGCCGGAGTTTGGACGGCGGGAATCTTTACAGCTGGCTTTGCTACTTCGGAAGAAGGTTTCTCAGCGGGAATTGCGGCGGGTGCGGCGATTTTTGGTGGGGCTGATTTTCCGAAAAAATTCAAAGCAAGCGACAACGTCCCTGAAACTGATTCTTCGGTTCCAATAGAACTAACAACAAACTGCACTTCACTTAAATCACCAATTTTTCCCCAATCAATCGACTGTTCAAGAGAACTCCAGCCACGTTTTAATTGAAGCGGAATTATTTGTGTGCCTTGCGTTCCTTTAATTTCAAATGACACAGAAGCTTGGGTTAACGGTTGGAGGTCCCCTGCTTTAATACCAATTTTGATTGTATTAATTTGATCTAATGTGAGCGCTTCCGGAAAATTCTTAAGCCAAACGCTTGCCGTCGCCCCTTGAGGCAATGAATAATCAAATTCCAAAACGTCGTCATTCAGCGCCGGGTCGAATGTGGGAGTTGCAATGCCTTTCGCAGAATCTATTTTGGAAACGCCTCGCTCGCGTGCAGTCAATATACCGAAAGATTGACTTCGCACTTCGGGTATTTTATTCGGAGCCGCAACTTTTTCTTCACTTGTTTGTGGAAGATTCGAGGAAGGTACCTCGGCAGCGATACTAATTGAAGAAATCGAAAGTGCTGTGAAAATTGTTAAAACGAATATGGTAACGC
>JACQQN010000012.1 GCA_016206995.1 Candidatus Omnitrophota bacterium
AATATGCTGATATAAGGAGATCGAATGGCCCGTCGCCGAGCACTGCTTGTTCGGTGCCGCCACAAGACAATCCACTTCCTTACGCAGTACGTCGACGAGCGCCCGTAAGCCAGGAGAGTTAATACCGTCGTCATTCGTAATTAAAATTCGCATCATGGAAAGTATTATATCACGAAGATGTGAGGGTTAAATTCTTGGAATGAGTTTGATTCTTTCTTGATCAAGTAAACATTTCAAAGAAGAATTTGAAAAAAGATGAAATTCTTTTCGGCGCCCTGCCACGAAAGAACTTTTGCGAACAAGTTCTGAATCGATCATGCCGGGATGGCACATGATCTCGCTCGTTCCGTCGGGAAGATTTTTTAGTATTGAAGCTAAACTCTCACGAGTCCAGTGCTTGTCTGGAGATAAATTTCCAAAAAAGTAATTCGTGGTTTGAATTTTTGGATGCATTCCAATCACCGGCACGCGCCGCACTGGAATTTTATATTTTTCAGCAATTTTACGAACGATCTCAAAAACGTTTGGAAGCACATGGAGATGATGATGGGTATTCAAGTGATCCGGCATTCGCTTGAAAATCGTTTCAAAACGCAAAAGTTGGAGGGAATATTCCCAAAAAAGTTCTTTTCCCTGGAAATGATTTCGAGCGTAATCATTGAAACGCTTGAAAAAACCACTCGCATCCAAAAGAGAGGAAACGTGCGCAACCGGCATCGTCGGGCGGCCAAAAGTTGCATTAAGGTGAAGGCCGATTCCAATGGGTTTAAGCCCCCTCAGCCTTCCCTCTCCCCATTTTGTGGGGAGAGGGTTGGGGTGAGGGGAAGATTTGAGCGCATCAAGTTCATGCGAAGAAAACGGAAGATTTGTGAAAACACTTGTGCTGCTGACGATTCCCTGTTGGTGCGCCTGAAGAACGGCTCGGGAAACGCCCGCCGTTAAATTAAAATCATCCGCATTAACAATGAGAGAGCGATTCACCCCGTTCCACATCTTGACAATTTCATGATGTTTACCGATGCAAGTTTGGCGGGAAATGCTTTTGCATGCACCTCGAGGCATGTTACGACACTTCCGTGGCGTTATCTGTGGAACGCGGTTCACTTGGTTGACATTGCTACGGTTGCGACGGCGAATTCGCGCTCATGCGCCATCGTCAACAAAAATTGAGTTGTTGGTTTGATCCCGAGGATCCGGCGTGCTGTTTTGCCGATAAATATGTACGGTTTTCCATTGGTTCCGCGTTTTACTTCGATATCATGGAAGTTAAACCGACCTTTTCCGCCACCTTTTGCTTTAATCACTGCTTCCTTTGCAGCGAAGCGGGCAGCATAGTTTTCATATTTGTTTTTCTTTCGGCTGCAGTAGTCCTGCTCCCCTTTCGTAAAAATTCGATTGAGAAAACGTGAGCCTTGACGCTCGATGGCCTCTCGCATCCTGGAAACACTGACGATATCGGTACCGATTTCAAATGGGAAAGGCATTCTTAGAGTTGAACGAAGAAAATAACTAAAAGCAGGATTAAAATGGTTGAGAGAATGTAGAAACTGTAAAACTTCCAGAAATCACGAAACTGGTCCAGCCGGGTGCGTCCAATTTCTTCAGGGGCAACGAATTTTCTTCCGCTTTTAATGGCAAGGACTTCTTCTTTACGAAAACGGACATAAGTCCCTCCCAAGCGAAAGGCGGTGAGTCGTCCTCGCTTGACCAGCTCTTGAAGGTCTTGATGACTGACATCAAGATAATGCCGAACTTCTTCCTCGGTTAGTAAAGGCATGTCACTTTCAAAAAAACGCGCGCAGTAGAAATGAAAGCGGTTAAATAATTTGAATGTTAAATTACGACTTTACTTTTTCGTCTTGAACCCACTTATCGATGGTCGCCCGGCTGAATCGCCACTCACCATTTTCTTGTCGCGCAGGGATTCTCTTCTGCTCCGCCCACTCTTGAATGGTTTTTGCTTCAATTTCAAGGTATTGAGCAACCTCACGAAGCGACATGGTTTCGCTTGCGGTGTTCTGCAAATTAGTCATGTTGAGCTGGCCTTCAATCGTGGAACCTTCCTGAACGCTCAAAACAGGCGTTTGAATGTTGCCACGAATTAAAGCAGGAGCTGCTACGTTAAGACTGGTGGCAGCAAAAACATTGCCCGTAACCTTACCAGCAATTAAAATCCGTTCCCCTCGTATATCAGCTTTGACCGTAGCATTTTCACCGATCGTCAAGCTTCCTCTGGTATCTAAACGCCCTTCAAAACTCCCGTTAATGCGAAGATTCACTGGGTCTTTAAAAGAAATGGTACCCTGCATACTTGCATCAACATCCAAGATTTTTTCTTCGGCAGGCTTTTTTGCCATGGAGAAAACCTCCTATTATTGGGTAGTTTCTATTTCTTGGCTGACCAACTTCTTAATTGCGTGTAAGTTATCATGGGAAGCTTAGAGGTGTCAAGCAACGTATATCAAGGCGCAACCAGTCAAGAGTTTTTTGCAAATGTCAGGCTTGGGTTGGCGGTTAGTGAAAAATCGGATTGAAATCCTTTCCGGTAACGCTCATAACCAAGCCGCGCAATCATCGCTGCATTATCAAGAGTCAAACTTAAAGGTGGGATGAAAAGCTCGCAACCTCTTAAATGGCACTCTTGCTCTAAAACTTTACGAAGCCTTGAGTTGGCGCTGACGCCGCCACCGACCACAATGGTGTTAACGCCTTTTTCTTCACAGGCAAGGAGCGTTTTTTCAATAATCCAATTTGTTACAGTCAATTGAAAACTAGCGCATAGATCCCTAAGTTTTTGACCACGCCACACCCCCTCACCCTTCCCTCTTCCCCTTAAAGGGGGAGAGGATAAAGG
>JACQQN010000041.1 GCA_016206995.1 Candidatus Omnitrophota bacterium
CGACAAATTTCCCGGATGAATATGAGAATGAAGCCTGATATTTTTTCGCGTCAAATCTTTAATGGTAATCGAGCGAAATTTAGAAATTAATTTCTCTCGCGTTTTCCCCCAACTAGAATGAACCGAGCAAGGATTTTCGCTATTACAATGTGGCCGGCCTAGAATACATGTTTTGAATAAAGCATCACCATCTACCGCAGTAATAATGGTTAATAGGGAAATTTTTTTAGGATCCTTTTTAAAACGATAGCCACCACCAGGCCCGTGTTTGCTCATGAAAACTCCTTGTTTCACGAGTGACTGAAATATTTTTCGGGTAAACCAAACCGGAATTCTTGCCTTTTGACAAATGTTGCTAATAGAAAAACCATGTTTGCATTCTTTTTGATCCATGCATGACAAAGCACGAATAACGTATTCACATCCCTTTGAATAAATTTGAAGCATGTTTTGCCGCCTGGTTAATAATGGACTTTGATATCCAATATTGAGTTTACATGCGAAGCTATTTTGCGACTGTGACGGGCGTCACTTATGTTTTGGGGAGCTTAAAAACGTAAGATAGCAAAACCTTACGCCATCGTTGGGAATAGATTGTAAGTAGAGTATCTAGATAGGATGAACATAAACGAGGCACGGGGGCGGCCCTGATTCTCATTAAACAAACACATTTATCATTGCATACGGAAATCAGGACAGTCCCGTGCTTCAATATAAAAATTCATGGAGGCACGGGGCGGAATCGAACCGCCGTATAAGAGTTTTGCAGACTCCTGCCTTACCACTTGGCTACCGTGCCGTATTGAACTCACATCATTTTGCACAAGAAAAATTTTCAATGAAACAAAACGGGGATAGACTCATCGTCTATCCCCTAAAACTACTTTGTTAAATTGATAACAACGCATTAACGCAGATATTTCAACTGCTCGCCAGTGCGCGGATCCACTTGATATGACTCTGGAAAAGTTTCTCCAGTGCGCGGATTATATTTTGTACGAAGCTCCTGCTGAGGAGGTGGAGTCGGCGTTTGTTGAACTTGTGGCTGCGCGTATTGTGGCGCGTAACCTTGTTGCTGATACTGCTGCGTCATCATTTCTTGACGCATTTCCTGTTTGATATTTTCTTTCTGACGGCGCTGACCTTCCCCAATCAAAGCGCCAGCAAGCGCACCCGCTCCTGCACCAATGGCAGTGCCGGCACCTGCGTGACCTGTTTGACTACCAATAATCGCACCTAAACCAGCTCCTATCCCACCACCACCCAGCAATCCGGCTTCTCTTTCCGATAAACCACCGGGATTACTAGGACTTGCACAACCCGCCAAAATAAATGCAACCATCGATACTGAAAGCACTGAAACATTTCTTCTCATAATTTCCTCCTTTAAAGTCTTCAGATCAAACCAGTTATCAAAAATAATTGCTCTAAAATTTAGACGTTTATTTTAACCGAAGGTGTCAAAAATTCAACTTCTTTCCTACATTCCTCTTCTTTTCAATTCCTGCAAAGCCAAGGAGATCAGATAACGTGCAAAAGACCGTTTGCTTCGGCGCGTGATCTTTATCTTGCGAAGCTCGCGATCGATCATAAGTACCGTCACTTGATTCTTGCCAAACGGGTTATGAGAGGGGCTGTAATGATTTGCGACAATCCAATCTAAGTTTTTTTCGTGCAGTTTTCGAATCGCGTTTTGTTCTAAATGCTCTGTCTCAAGGCAGAATCCGATGGCGAGTTGGTGCTTTTTTTTATTGGCCGCTACCGATTTCAAAATATCATCTGTTCGTTTAAGAAGCACGTTTCGCTTGTGAATCCGTTTAATTTTATGCACGTTTCGATGAACCGGTGTGTAATCACAAACAGCGGCTGTCATAATCAATGCGTTTGATTTTGGAAAATACTTTTTGACAGCTGCTTCCATTTGCTTTGCACTCACCACGGGTATGAAACGAACATGACCAGGCGGCTTCAGGGCGGTAGGCCCACTAATCAATGTGACAGAATAATTTCTTCGTGCGGCCGTGCGGGCAAGTTCATAACCCATCTCACCGGTCGAGAGATTTGAAAGAAACCGAACCGGATCCAGCATCTCACGAGTGGGGCCGGCTGTAATCAAAATGTGGGGACGTTTCATAAGATAGTCATCAGGAGTAAGTGGTGGTAGTAATTTTTCAAAGCTTTTCCAACAAAAATAATTTTCTCACTTACGACTTAAAACTGAACAAACGCTTTCTAAAATTGCTTGATTCTCAGGGATATGGCCCATGCCTTCCCGACCACAAACAAGGTTTCCCTTAACAGGCTCCACAAAGTGATACCCAATTGATTTAAGCTTTGCGATATTTTCCTTCGTGACAGGATGTGCAAACATGTTGTCATTCATCGCTGGCACTACCAAAACTTTAGCACGGGATGCGAGCACGGTAGAAGTCACAATATCATCAGCCATTCCGTTGGCAAGCCGGGCAATGATATTTGCGGAAGCAGGACAAATCAAAACAAGGTCGGCTTTGTCAGCAAGCGTGGTGTGAAGCACCGACCAATCTGTTAGCTCTGAAAAAGGATCTGCGTAGACGGGATGTCCGCTCAGCGCATGAAAAGTCAGGCTGGACACAAACTGCTGAGCTGACTTGGTCATCAAACAAAAAACGTCTGCCCCTTCTTCTTTTAAATCACGCAGGAGATCACAAGATTTATAAAGAGCAATACTCCCGCTCAAGCAAAGAAGGATGGTCTTTTTAGGTAATCGTTTTGCAATCCGTTTCTTGACCATAAGCTTTCCTTAGTCTTTATCTTTCGTGAGTGATTTGAATCCGGTAAGTTCAAAACGAACTTTTCCTTTACCCAGTTCTTCAAGCGCGATGGTGGAAATCTTCTTTGATTTGGTTTGAATGAGTGGTTGCGCACCATTAGTCAACTCATTCGCGCGGCCTGCCGCACAAATCACCAATCCGTAAAGACTTTTTGTTTCCTTTGTTAAATCCTCGAGTGACACTGCCATAAATTTTCCTCCTAGTTAAAAATCATGATTGAATAACATTATTTCACGTATAAAAACCGATCAAGCCGCCTTACCGCTTCCTTTAAATTACGGTTGATGATAACACAATTGTACTCATGACGCGCCTTCATTTCATCTTTTGCGAAACGAAGACGCTTTTCAATCTCAGACTTTGAATCTGTCTTTCTCTTAAGAAGCCGTTCCTTAAGGACGCGCTCTGAAGGCGGCATCACAAAAATAGTGACAATCGGAAGCCTTCGACTAAATCGACGCATAATTTTTCGCATTCCTTGGACATCAATTGCCAAAATAACATCCAAACCTTTCTCAATCGCTTGAAAGCAAAACGTTTTGGAAGTCCCATAAAAATAGTCAAAAACTCGCGCCCATTCAAGAAAAAAACCTTGCCGCCGCTTTCTCAAGAAATCAGCACGCGGAATAAAGTGATATTCAATACCATTCTGCTCACTGGGCCGCGGCGAGCGCGTCGTATACGAAATGGACCGCTTAACTTCTGGACGAAGCTGAAGCCATTTTTCAATCATCGTCGTCTTACCGCCGCCGGAAGGCGCCGACAAAATAATCAACCTTCCCTTTTCTCGAAAGTGCTCCAACCTTTTATTCCCTCAAATTGATTGATGCAAGCTAAGTATTCGAATGACTTAGACAATGTTTTGAATTTGCTCGCGAATTTTTTCAAGCTCACTTTTGATACGAACAACGTCTGTTGAAATATGAAAATCCTGTGCTTTGGCAGACATGGTGTTGACTTCGCGTTGGATTTCTTGAACGATAAATTCAAGTTTCCGGCCCGCTTCTCCATTCCCTAGAATTGCTTTCAGAAGCGAATCCACATGATGTTTCGCCCGTACCAGTTCTTCAGTAATATCCGAACGCTCTGCCTGAAGAGCAACTTCACGTGCCAACCGATCAGGATCTAGTTTCAAATTCTCCACAAGCGACTCAAGTTTCTTCGTGAGTTGTTCTTGATAACGTGCTGGGCTTCCTTCGCAACGCGCTTCGATTGTGTGAAGAGCTGTTTTAATTTGGTGAATGCGCTTTGACAAATCCTTTGCGATGAGACGTCCCTCGATCACTCGCATCGTAAGTAGTTTCTTGATCGCATTTTGGGCTGCTTCTTTTAAGATTGCTTGATAACGTTTAGAAAAATCTCTTTTTTCTACTGTAAAAAGATTGGGAAGCATCATTAATTCGCGAATCCCAACTTGACCTTGAAGGTGGTGCCGGCGTGCAATTGTTTTCAGTGTCTTGAGATAAAATTTTAGCTTTTCGAGATCAACCTTAAGCTTTTCACCTGAGGTTTTCTCATTGGCCAGCGTCGCATTGACGGTTACTTTCCCGCGGCGGATACACGCTTCAACCATTTTTTGGATATCTGCTTCAAAGCTCGAAAAAGTCCCTGGAAGACGTATGGAACAATCCAAGAACCGATGATTGATAGAACGAATCTCAACGGTCCAGCGATAAGACCCAACACCCGCTGTTGCGCGACCGAAACCCGTCATGCCCTCGATCATTGCAAACACCTTAAGGTTATAGGATGATTCTTAGTGAGATACCGCTAACAAGACTAAGAGCGTCTAACAAAAGTGTCATCCTGAGGCGTTAGCCGAAGGATCTACGAACGCAGATTCTTCGCTTCGCTCAGAATGACAAGATTTTGTTAGGTGCTCTTAGCATCGTTCGGAATTCCTCACTCGCGCACTCGGCAGTGCTCGGCAAGCAGGGATGTTGCAAAGGCAGCTCGCGGAGCTGCTGCAAGCTAGGTGCCGCCGAAGGCGGCTTGAAGCAGCGAGCGGCAGGTGGTCGTCTCTCGCAGGAAGAGGCGAACCGCCGGTGCCGGAGCAACATCCCTGCTTGCCACCATGCCCGCTCTGCCTCATGAGCGTGCTAAGACATCTACTTTTCTTCCCGATTCCTTGTAGTTGTTTATTGAAAAGGAGTTGGATAGAATAGGGAACAAAGAGAGATTCACATGCCGCGATTAATGTTTACTTATCTTATTTTCTTTTTGGCGATTTACTTTGCCGTTTATTATCTTCGCAAGCGGAAAGGGGAGCTCCCAAAAGATTCAGGATCATCCCGCCAAAAATTCCGTGCAAAGCCTGACAAAGGGTTGTGGACACAGGTTTACGATACGGATTCTTTGGATGAGGTAAAGCAAGTGGTTGCACGTCTTGAAGAGGAAGAAATCGATTGTTTTTATTATGAACAGGGAAGAAAAGACGTACACGGAAATTTACTCAAAGGTTACGGAATTATCGTTCCGCGCACTTCTACGTCACGTGCGCAGACCGTGATTAGCCGCCTGCCGGTTTAATTAACTTCTTCTGTAAGTTCCCATCAACTCTGCTTCGGCAAGAACATGGTTTTGCATCGCGCGGAGCAAATCGCTTTTGATTAAATTCGGGGGCAGATTAAGCATCACATCGAGCGCATAAAGTTTGAAATAATATCGATGTGGTTTCCCGGGAGGCGGGCAAGGGCCGCCGTAGCCAACGCGTTTAAAATCAGTGATTCCTTGTTTCGCG
>JACQQN010000042.1 GCA_016206995.1 Candidatus Omnitrophota bacterium
CTATACTGATCCTCATTCTTTCAACGAATTAAAAATCAACCAGGAAATCAATGTTGATATTTATGGCGATGAATTGACAGGAAAAAACCTTGCGCGCGAAGTGACGCTTTTAAATTCTGAGGGTTCCCAAACCAACCGAGAGGAAAATCAAAGATGAAAAGGCAATCAAGTCTGTGGCTTTTGTTTTTGGCAGTTCTTGTTTGTTTTGTTAGCGTTTTGCCGTCGTACGGGAAAGTGGTTGTGGATGCAAGCAAAGAATGGGATGAGACGGAAAAACCGGTTGATGCGCGAAATTTGATTTGTGCTTACTGTGGCATTAATACAGCTCGTGAATATCGTGCGACGGTTGGAGGCAAGATTTACCGGTTCTGCAGTTTGGCATGCGCCCAAGCGTTTCAAATGAATCCTCAGAAGACAACAGGCCTTTTTAAGAAAGAAGAAGACGAGAAAGCAGAAGAAAAAACGACCGCCAGCGTCAAAGCGGTAGAATTTAAGCCTTATGACAAAACCAAAAAGGCAAAGAAGGACGAGAAAAAGAAAGATAAAAAAGACAAGAAAGATAAAGAAGAAGACGACAAAAAATTAGAAACTGAAGAAGAATCAAAACCAGAAGAAGGAAAACCTGTGGACGAGGGCAGTCAACAAGAAGACCAAAATAAAGACAAGGTTTCTGCCCAAAAAAGTGACACTCCTGCAATGTATTATTCTTGATCAAATAGGGATGCTCTTATGAAATTTTTATTTCACCCGATGTTGGTTCATTTTCCGATTGCATTTTATTATCTCGAGTGTCTCTTCCTTTTGCTGTGGGCGATTAAAAAAGATGATGCTTTCCGGCGTTTTGCATTAACTGTTTTCCGGTTAGGCTATGGTTCGATGTTAGTTGCCATGATTGCTGGCTATGTTGATAGCGGTGGAATCCATTCGCGCGTGCTAACGCATTTTATATTTGCAACGACAACTTTTACTTTGTATACGGTGCGCGCCATTCTCTGGTTCCGGATGAATCGTGTTCAGGTTTTTAATCAAAAACTTCTTTTGGCAGGTGCACTTCTTGGTGTGATATTGGTAAGCGTGACCGGTCATCTAGGGGCAGAGATGGTTTACCATTTTTAGAGAGCTTGATGGATAATGAACTTAGAACCTTTACGGTGGAAGAAGCCAATCGAATCATTCCCGATTTGACGAAACTCATTCGTTTGCTTCAAGCAAAACAAAAACAAGCGCTTGATTTGGAAGTTCAAATTGATGCGCTTGAGTTGATTGCGGAACAAAAAAGTAAGAAGTCAGTTACGGAGTTGAGTCGCCTTGTGAAAGCGCATCATGAACGTGTGACAGAGTTTTATGCTGTGGTTGATCAAATTCATCAACAAGGCTGTCTTCTAAAAGATATTAATATGGGGCTCATTGATTTTTATTCGATCATGAATGGTAAGGTAATCTATCTTTGTTGGCGTTTGGGCGAAGAAAAGGTCAATTTTTGGCATGAGGTCGGACAAGGGTATGCCTTCCGGCACCCACTTACAATGGATCCTAATGACGTACAAGGCGGTGAGTCCGCGAGTTCAGAACAATGAAACGAGATAGGAATGTGTTATGAAAAATCAAAAAATGAGAGCTGAAAAAGATTCGCTTGGAGAAATGCTGGTCCCCGAAGACGCTTATTATGGGACAGAAACGGCGCGTGCGATTCAAAACTACCCGATTTCCGGCCTTCGGTTTCATCCTATTTTTGTGTGGGCAACTGCGGTGATCAAAAAAGCAGCTGCCGAAGTTAATATGAATCGCGGCGCGCTTAATCCTAAAATTGCAAAAGCCATTATTCGTGCTTCTGAAGAAGTTATGGAAGGAAAGTTTCTCGACCAATTTTGTGTTGATGTTTTTCAGTCGGGCGCTGGGGTTTCTCAACACATGAATACCAATGAAGTCATTACAAATCGTGCGCTTGAGATTTTGGGTTACAAAAAAGGAGATTACAGCAAGGTCCACTCGCACGACCACGTGAATATGGGGCAATCGACCAATGACGTCGTGCCCGCTGCGTTGCGAATAGCGGCAACAAAACTTTTGAGTGATTTTTACTCGGCAGCAGAAAAGTTAGAGAAAGCCTTTTCTGGAAAGGCTCGTGAATTCTCAAAAATTGTAAAAGCAGGCAGGACCCACATGCAAGACGCTGCTCCGGTTACGCTGGGCCAAGAATTTAGCGGCTATGCGGCGAGTGTCCGTAAAGGTAAAGAACGCGTCGAAGAAGTTGCAAAGAATCTTTTTGAACTTGGGATTGGCGGCTCTGCGGTAGGAACCGGTCTTAATACGACGTTGGAATATCGGAAAAATTTGGTGATGAATATTGCAAAAATTACTGAATTTCCATTTAAATCCGCTCTTAATATGTTTGAAGTGATGCAAAGCACGGCAGATTTTAGCGGTGTTTCGGGAGCATTACGAACACTTGCGCTGAGTCTCATCCAAATCTCAAACGATCTCAGACTTTTAAGCTCAGGGCCAAAAACGGGATTCGCAGAAATTACACTCCCTTCTCGCCAGCCGGGTTCGTCCATCATGCCTGGGAAAATTAATCCTGTCATGGCAGAAGTGACTGCGATTACTTGTTTCCAGGTGGTTGGTAATGACGTTGCCATTTCGCTTGCAACTCAAGCAGGGCAGCTTGAATTGAATGTCATGATTCCGACCGTGATCCACAATTTACTTCAATCCATTGAGATTTTGAAGAACGTTATGACGTTACTTGCTGAGTTTTGTGTGGCAGGAATCCAGGTGGATACCGGCCGGTGCCTCCAATATGCAGAGACAAGCTATGGGATTGCTGCTGCTCTCAATCCTTATATCGGTTATAGCAAGGCAGCCGAAATTGTGAAGGAGTCGGTTAAAACTGGCAAGACTTTACGGGAGCTTGTCCTTGAAAAAGGCTTACTTTCAGAAGAAAAACTTTCTCAAGTTCTCTCACCAAAAGAACTTACGGAACCAAAAGTAAAATAAATCTCCAGAAACCTTTCTGAATTGAAAAGAAGAGTGTTGACAGTCTGAACGAAATTCTATATTATTCCACTCGTAGTTAGCACTCATATCAAGTGAGTGCTAAATCAAAAAGAAGTAACCAAAAAGTTCTCAATCTTCAAAATCATAATCATTGAGACAAAAAAAGTTTCATTATTTTTAAAACGAACAAATCACGCAGGAGGAATAAAGAATGGCAAAGCAAATTTTATTTGACGAAGACGCGCGCAAGTCTATTTTGCGTGGTGTTGACCAATTGGCCAACGCGGTTAAAGTAACGCTCGGTCCAAAAGGCCGGAACGTTGTTATTGAAAAAAAGTTTGGCTCACCGACAATTACAAAAGACGGTGTGACAGTTGCAAAGGAAATTGAACTCGAGTGTCCTTACGAAAATATGGGCGCACAAATGGTGAAGGAAGTTGCTTCGAAAACTTCTGACGTTGCCGGAGATGGTACTACAACCGCAACGGTTCTTTCTCAAGCAATCTTTCGAGAAGGTTTGAAGAACGTAACGGCAGGTGCAAGTCCGATGGCGCTCAAACGTGGCATTGACAAAGCTGTTGAAGCGTGTGTTCAAGAACTCGCCAAACTTGCCAAAATTGTCAAAGATAAAAAAGAAATTGCTCAGGTTGCGACGATTGCCGCTAATTCCGATTCAACGATTGGTAATTTGATTGCTGAAGCGATGGAAAAAGTTGGTAAAGATGGTGTCATTACGGTCGAGGAAGCCAAATCCACCACCACCACGATGGAAGTTGTCGAAGGAATGCAATTTGATCAAGGTTATCTCTCACCTTACTTTGTAACCGATACGGAACGAATGGAAGCCGTACTCGAAGATCCCTACATATTAATTCATGAAAAAAAGGTCTCTGCAATGAAAGACCTAATTCCGCTTCTTGAATCGATTGCAAAGAGTGGAAAGCCTTTGCTCATCGTTGCTGAAGAAGTCGAAGGTGAAGCGCTCGCCACTCTTGTGGTCAATAAAATTCGCGGGACACTTCAAGTGGTTGCTGTGAAGGCGCCGGGATATGGCGACCGGAGAAAAGCAATGCTTGAAGACATTGCGACTTTGACAGGTGGCCACGCGATTACAGAAGATCTTGGAATTAAATTAGAAAATATTACGCTTAAAGATTTGGGCCGCGCAAAACGCGTGACGATTGATAAGGAAAATACAACGATCGTTCAGGGCGCCGGAAAAACTTCTGACATTAATGCGCGCATTACCCAACTCAAACGTCAAATTGAAGAAACCGATTCAGATTATGACCGCGAGAAACTTCAAGAGCGTCTTGCGAAGCTAGCAGGCGGCGTTGCAGTGATTAATGTCGGTGCGGCCACTGAAACTGAAATGAAAGAAAAGAAAGCACGTGTGGAAGACGCACTTCACGCAACCCGCGCAGCGGTTGAAGAAGGAATTGTACCGGGCGGTGGTGTCGCACTTCTTCGCTGTATTCCCGCGCTGGATGGCGTGAAAGCAAAAGGCGATGAAAAAATTGGAGTTCAAATTGTTCGCCGCGCACTCGAAGAACCTTTGAGACAACTTGCGTTCAACGCGGGTGGTGAAGGTTCTGTTGTGGTGCAGAGAGTTCTTTCGGAAAAAGGCAATGTTGGGTTTAATGCTGAATCCGGAGACTTCATTAATATGATCGATGCTGGAATTATCGATCCAAAAAAAGTAACCCGAAGCGCTCTTGAGAACGCAGCCAGTATTGCGGGACTTCTTCTGACGACGGAAGCCATCGTAACCGATATTCCTGAAGAAGAAAAAGCTCCTATGATGCCACCCGGAGCCGGTATGGGTGGTATGGGCGGTGGAATGTATTAAATTTGAGAATGTAGGGGCAGATTTAAAACCTGTCCCTACATGTCTGCCATAATTTTCAAATCAAAATTCATATAAATTTCGGAGGAAACAGACATGAAAGTAAAGCCACTTGGAGATAAAATTTTAGTTGAAATTTTGGAAGCGGAAGAAAAGACAAAAGGTGGAATTATCCTGCCAGACACTGCCAAAGAAGAGAAAAGCGAAGGGAAAGTAGTTGCAGTGGGTCATGGTAAAGTTCTTGAGTCTGGAAAAGTTCAGCCGCTTGAAGTGAAAAAGGGTGACCGAATTATTTTTGGAAAATATTCCGGTGATGAAATTTTGATCGATGGGAAAAAGCACAAGATCTTAAAAGAAAACGAAGTGCTCGCCGTTTTTGAAGACTAAAATTTCGTAGGGGCATGATTTATCATGCCCGGTTTATGATTGCAATCAACAATCGATTGCTTTCCAGGCGCAATAAATTGCGCCCCTACAAACGTTGTTAGGAGATTTCACATGCCTGCAAAAGAATTATTATATTCCGAAGAAGTCCGCGCAAAAATTAAAAAAGGTATCGATTTGCTTGCAAGAGTAGTCAGCGTGACGCTTGGTCCTCGTGGCCGTAATGTGGTGCTTGACCGAAAATTTGGCGCACCAACCATTACGAAAGATGGAGTTACCGTCGCAAAGGAAATCGATCTTCCAGATCCGTTTGAAAATATGGGAGCACAGCTTGTTCGTGAAGTTGCTGAAAAAACATCTGACGAAGCTGGTGATGGAACGACAACCGCGACTGTGCTTGCTCAAGCGATCGTTCATGAGGGAGTTAAAAACGTTTCGGCCGGAACTAATCCGATGGCACTCAAACGCGGTATTGACCGGGCGGTTGAAGTGGCTGTCGCTGCCATTAAAAAGCTTTCCGTTCCCGTGAAAGGAAAAGAAGAAATCCGTGCGGTTGCTGCAATCAGCGCCAACAACGATTCTGAAATTGGGGAGCTTCTTGCAAGTGCAATGGAAAAAGCAGGTAAAGATGGCGTGATTACGGTAGAAGAATCCAACACCATGAAAACAGAGCTGGAAGTGGTCGACGGCATGCAATTTGACCGCGGCTACCTGTCACCCTATTTTGTGACGGATGCAGAAAGAATGGAAGTGGTGCTGAAAGATGCTTACGTTCTGATTTATGAGAAAAAGATTTCCACAGTAAAAGATCTAATTCCACTGCTTGAAAAAACAGCTCGGCTTGGGAAGCCTCTTTTAATTATTGCAGATGATATTGAAGGGGAAGCTCTGGCAACGCTCGTTGTGAATAAAATCCGTGGAACGCTTCACGTTGCCGCGATTAAGTCTCCAGGTTTTGGCGATCGTCGAAAAGCCATGTTGGAAGACCTTGCGATTCTCACGGGTGGAAAATTTGTCTCTGAAGATATTGGTGTGAAACTTGAAAGCGTTGATATTGATGCGCTCGGTCAAGCCAAGCGGATTGTCGTTGATAAAGACAATACGACTATTATTGGCGGTGCAGGGAAACAAAATGTAATCAAGGAGCGTTGTGAATTGATTAAACGGCAAATTGAGAAGTCAGACTCCAGTTACGATAAAGAGAAATTGCAAGAACGCCTCGCGAAACTTTCAGGCGGTGTCGCTGTTGTTAAAGTAGGTGCTGCAACTGAAGTCGAGCTTAAAGAAAAGAAAGCGCGTGTGGAAGATGCGCTTCATGCAACCCGCGCAGCCGTTGAAGAAGGAATTGTTCCGGGAGGCGGCGTCGCGCTTCTTCGTTCTGTAGCAGCATTAAAATCGCTGAAATTGGGCGAGGAAGAACAAATTGGTGTTCAGATCGTCCGTCGCGCACTCGAAGCGCCCATCCGAAAAATTGCGGATAATGGCGGGTTTGATGGAATGGTTGTGGTAGGGAAGGTCTTAGAGGGTTCAGGGAACTTTGGTTTCAACGCACTGACCGGTGAGTTTGGAGATCTGGTTGAGCAAAAGGTAATTGATCCTACCAAAGTCGTGCGAAAGGCTCTTGAAAATGCAGCGAGCATCGCTGGCCTTATTCTGACAACTGAGACAGCGGTGTGCGAAAAGCCGAAAGAAAAAGACGAAGAAAAATCTAAAACCAAGAAATAAATTTCTTATATCAGTCTTCAAATGAAAGGGCGGTAGCTGAACACTACCGCCTTTTTTCTGTAAATTTGTTTGAATTGATTCATTCCCTGCATATAATTCACTCATCTGACACTAAACCTTTGGGAGGCCCCTTTCGTCTAAGAAAGTGACGTCTTAGAAGAGGAGGTTTTAACCATGAACATAGCAGCCAACAAGATTACAAATATAGTTCTCGCAGGGATTCTTGTTTTCGCCACTCCGGGATTTTCAGAAGATCAAGTTTCTTCAAAACCGCATCCGTATCACGGAGGAGAAGAGCTTAAAGCGCTTCGCGAGAAAAATCCGGAAGCTTTTCAGAAGAGAATCGAAGAGCGCCGGATGAAATTTCGAGAGAAAATGAAGAAACTTCGCGAGGAAAATCCAGAAGAATTTAAACGGCTCAAACAAGAACATCACGCCAAAATGAAAGAGCGTCTCGAGAAGCTTCGCAAGGAAAACCCGGAGAAATTCCAAGAAATCATGCAAAAACGGCGTGAGAAACTTGATCAAAAACTAACGTATTTGAAAGAACATGAGCCGGAGAAGTACGAGCGTTTTATGAATAAAAAATCAGAACGTCTCGAGTGGCTTAAAGAAAACAATCCTGAGCGTTTTGAAGAGTTTCTTAAGAATCACCCGCATATTAGGGAGCGCCTTTCGGGAGCTAAGAGCGCCGAAGAACAAGTGAAAAGCTCAGAGGCAACAGGAAAAGAAGTTGAAAAACAGCGTGCGAAAGTTCGGGAATTAGGAAACAAACAGATACGTGAAAAGCGGGCTGTTCAAAGTCAAACACAATAAGCGAGGCAGCTGATGGGAGAGGGATTGCGATCCGATGCGGTTCTGATTGCGCGAGCACGTGATGGCGACCGAAATGCTTTTGCTGCGCTTGTGCGTGCCCACCAGCAAGAAGTTGTCATGATTGCGTATGGAATCCTTCAAAATTGGGAGCTTGCAAAAGATGCCTCACAGAATGCGTTTGTGAAAGTTTACTTTGGGCTCAAACAATTTCGTGGGGACTCTCAGTTTAAAACGTGGCTTTTCCGCATCACAATTAATGAAACGAAAGATCTTTTACGCAAGGAACGTTCGCGCGGTTTATTCAAAATGGTACAGGATCATGCAGGAGAAGAAGGATCTTCTCAATCGATTTTGGAAATGATCCCTGCGCCAGATGATTCACCACGAGCAATTTTTGAAATGAAAGATCAAAAACAGAAATTGGAGGAAGCGATCAAAAAACTGCCCGAAAGGGAGCGTGAAGTTTTTTTGCTTCGCTACTTTCATGGACTCTTGCTGAGTGAGATATCAGAAATATTGAATCTGGCTGTTGGAACTGTCAAGGCACACTTGGCACACGGAGTTGAAAAATTGAAATTGGTTTTTACGCCATCCGCCTCTTTTCATCAAACGGTTGCTCAAGGAAGGAGGGTTTCGTCATGACCAAAGAACATTTAACGGAGGAATTGGAAAATATCCTTAAGAAAACGAGATTAAAAACACCTCCTGAATCACTGATGAGTGGCTACCTTTCCAATGTGACTGCGAAAATAAATATCGCATCACGGACCCGTCACATCAGTCATTTTTTGCAAGTTGGTTTTGTAATTCTTCTGTTTGTTTCGCTCGGATTCGGCGTTTGGTATTTTGCATATTGGTTGAAGCCAACCGTTTCTTCCCAATCGACTTTGGTACCGCAAGTGTCTACCTATAAACAAGAGATCAGCAAACCCGATTCTCTAAGAGAAGAGATGGAAATTTTAAGTTCATTTGATTCTGAATGGTGGGAAGGGGCGGATCCTCTCCTTCAAGAAGGAGAGGATTTACTAGAAGAAGCTCTGTTGCTTGATGAGCTTGAGTTATCAAGTGCTCATCGGCAAACACCGCTGACGCCAGCTGCTCGATAAATTCAGGAAGCTTTCAGTTCGCATTTCTTTTCTTTGACCGTTTTCTGAAGGTACGTTATACTTTAGCCGATAATTTTTCAAACAATATGAAAGAAAATCTAATCAGCACGCCATGACAATACGCAAGCTGACCAGCGAACGTTTGGGAAAACTCTTGACGGATAAAGGGTTGCTCACGCCTGAACAGTTGAACGAAGCGCTTGAGCAGCACGCGGCAACAGGCCGGCCGCTCGGTGAAGTGCTCGTTGCTTTTAATTACGTTAGCGAGAAAGATGTTTTAGAAGTCATCAGTCAGCAGATGAAGGTCTCGTATTTTGACCTGACCCACTTTATCCCTCCGCCGGATGTAATTACGCTCATTCCAAAAGAAATGGCGATTGAATTAACCGCGCTACCTCTTTTTAAAACGGGAAATGTACTCACCATAGCGATGGCAGATCCACTTGATCTTCCTGCGCTCATGAAGCTTCGCCGGGTATGCCAATGCGACGTCAATCCCGTTCTCGCGTCGTCAAAAGCCATTATGAAGACCATTGAAATTCATTACCCTTCGACAGAAAATATTCAAGAGCAATCGCAAACGTCTCCTTCTTCTGCAGATTCTTCTGATTCAGAGGAAACCAGTTTTAAAGTAAAGCCATCGCGAACCATCCCAGCATTTTCAAGTGAAGATACAGAAAATATCGAAGGAGAGGAATCGGAACCGGGTAAACCCTCGCGCCCGCGTGACAAAAATATCGGCGGTCTCGTTCAAGCCGCAAAAGAAGCACCTGTCATCAGGAAAGTAAACGAAATTATTGAACGCGCTGCGAAAGATAAAGCAAGCGATATCCACTTGCAGCCCACGGAAGACAATTTGCAGGTGCGTTACCGAATTGACGGCGTTTTGCATGATCTTGAAACCATCTCGAAAGTACAACAGGATCCGATCATTTCCCGTATCAAGATTATGGCCAATATTGATATTGCAGAACGCCGTCTTCCGCAGGATGGGAGAATTCAGATACAGCTTGAGAAAAACGATGCCGATATTCGCGTCTCAACGTTTCCTACGATTTACGGTGAAAGTGTTGTGATGAGAATTTTGATCAAAAGTGTAAAACCACCCGAGCTCTCGGAACTTGGTTTTTCGAAGCGCATCCTTTCTGATTTTGCCAATTTGATCAAGCGGCCCAATGGAATTATTCTCGCGACTGGCCCAACAGGAAGCGGTAAAACAACAACACTTTATGCGGGGCTTAGCATGGTGAATACAAAAGATAAAAATATCATGACGCTTGAGGATCCTGTGGAATATCGTTTGGAAGGAGTTCGTCAATCTCAAGTAGCGCCAAAAGCAGGCCTCACATTTGCAAAAGGACTTCGGTCCATGCTTCGTCAAGATCCCGATATCATTATGGTAGGTGAAATCCGTGACCTTGAAACTGCTGAAATTGCTATTCATGCGGCACTTACCGGCCATTTGGTGTTGAGCACGCTTCATACCAATGATGCTGC
>JACQQN010000043.1 GCA_016206995.1 Candidatus Omnitrophota bacterium
TCAGATTTTCTTAAAAAAAGATAAAGAAAAACCAGTTCGCGCATTTCATCCTTGGATTTTTTCGGGTGCAATTGATTTGGTAGATGATACGTGCCAACCAGGAAACCTCGTCAGCATCTATGCGTATGACAAATCATTTTTAGGAATTGGTTATTTCAATCCAAAGTCACAAATTTCGGTTCGGATGCTGACTTTTCAAGAAGAAAAAATTGATAGCGAATTTTTTAAAAGGCGGTTTAAACAATCACAGGAATTTAGAAGCTCCTATCTTTCGCAAGATACCAATTGTTACCGCCTAATCCATGCGGAAGGAGACTTTCTCCCGGGGCTGATTGTTGATCGCTACGATTCTTTTTTAGTTTTGCAAATTCAAACGCTTGGGATGGAGCATTTGAAACCGCTCATTCTTGAGGCGCTACAAGATTCCATACCTGAAATTCAAGGAATTTATGAGCGAAGCGATTCGAACGCCCGAAAACTAGAAGGTCTTGAGAAAAGTTCCAAATTGCTATCAGGACAGGAACCTCCGGAATTCACCCGAGTCACAGAATGTGGACACATTTTTTTAGTTGATATCCAAAAAGGCCAAAAAACTGGTTTTTTTCTTGACCAACGGGAAAATCGGGTACTCGTAGGTTCTATCGCTCATGGAAAACGTGTTTTGAATTGTTTTGCATATAGCGGAGGTTTTTCAATTTATGCCGCGAAGGTGGGCGCAAAATCAGTGGTGTCCGTTGATATTTCCAAGGAAGCTATTGAGCTTTGTCGTCAGAATTTTAAAAAGAATGATCTTTCTCTTGAGTCAAATCAATTTGTTGTCCGCGATGTTTTTGATTATTTGCGAGAAGATGAAACTCAGTATGATTTGGTTATTTTAGATCCGCCCGCTTTTTGTAAAACCAAAGATCAAGTTGCTCAAGCAAGCCGCGGCTACAAAGATATCAATTTGCAAGCAATCAAAAGAATTGTTCCGGGCGGGCTTTTGTTTACCTCATCGTGTTCTTCTTATATCGATCCAAGTCTCTTCCAAAAAATTATTTTTGGAGCTGCGAAAGATGCAAAACGTGAAGTGCAAATTCTTACCAAAACATCTCATCCATTCGATCACCCCATCAACGTTTATCACCCCGAAGGCGAGTACCTCAAAGGCCTTTTATGCCGTGTTTTATAGGAATTCCGCGCATTGACTTTAAAGAGAGGTTTAGGTACTATAGCTTATTCTTTAGTCTTTAGAACCTGTAAGTAATTGAAATATAAAGAGTTAGGAAAATGGCAAAAAAACGTGTGTTAAGCGGAACCAGGCCAACCAGTAAATTGCACTTGGGAAATTTGCTCGGGGCGCTTGAAAATTGGAAGAAATTTGAGTCAGAAGACGCATTTTTTATGATTGCCGATTGGCATGCGCTTACGACGGAATATGAATCTCATACATCCATCCGGAAGAATGTTCTTGAAGTAGCTCTTGATTATTTGGCGAGTGGACTTGATCCAAAGCGTGCAACGATTTTTGTCCAAAGTTGGGTTTCTGAGCACGCGGAACTTGCGCTTCTTTTATCAATGATTACACCTTTATCTTGGTTGGAACGAAATCCAACGTATAAGGATCAAATTCAAGAATTAAGTGACAAAGAGCTTCATACGCATGGTTTTTTAGGTTACCCCGTGTTGCAAGCTGCTGATATTTTACTTTATCAAGCGGATATTGTTCCGGTAGGTGAAGATCAATTGCCGCACCTTGAGCTTTGCCGCGAAATTGCAAGGCGATTTAATCACCTTTACAAGAAGGTATTTAAGGAACCTGAGGCGGCTTTATCGAAGGTTCCAAAGCTTCCAGGAATCGATGGGCGGAAGATGAGCAAGTCTTATGGAAACGCGATTTTTCTTTCAGATTCCCCAAAGGAAGTCGATCTTAAAGTAATGCAGATGGTGACTGACCCGGCGCGGAAGCTTCGGACGGATAAAGGGCACCCTGAGGTTTGTCCCGTTTATTTTTACCATAAGATTTTTAATAAAGAAAATGAAGCGGTAGTTGCAAAAGAATGCCGTGCCGCAGAGCGAGGTTGTGTTGAATGCAAGCGTGAGATGAGCAAACATTTACAGGCATTTACGAAGCCGATGTATGAAAAACGTTCTGAACTTGAGAAAAAGCCTGATTTGGTAGTCGATATTTTAAAAGCGGGATCAGAAAAAGCATCTCAAACAGCTCAAAAAACTTTAGCACAAGCGAAAGAAGCGGTAGGTATTTAATGGAAGAAGGAACTGAACAACCCATAGAACGCACCACGCATTCTGACGCAGCATATGATCCCCTTCAAGTAAAACTCTCTGTTTATGAAGGGCCTTTTGATTTACTTCTTGATCTGATCAAAAAGAATGAGATGGATATTTATAACATTCCCATTTTTGAGATTACAAAGCAATATCTTGAATATTTAGGTCAGATGAAAGCGCTTAATCTTGAGATCGCGGGTGAGTTTTTGGTAATGGCAGCAACATTGATTTATATCAAGTCGAAAATGCTCCTTCCCAATGAAACCATGGATGAAGATGAGGATGGAGTGGACCCGCGGGAAGAACTTATCCGAAAGCTTCTTGAGTATCGATCTTTTAAAGAAGCTGCGAAAAACTTGGGGTTGCTCGAACACGAGCGTGGCAGGGTATTTACGCGACAGGTGGCGGATTATTATTTGAAAGACCTTTCGCCGGAAGATATTGAGATCGATACCTTCAGCGCAAATTTGTATGATTTGCTTCAAGCGTTTCATTCTGTGATGAGCCAAATGAAGCGCGTTGAATTTCACGAAGTTTTTGAAGAACAAGTAACCATTGAAGAAAAAATTGAGTTGATTAAAAAAGAGCTTTCGGAGAGAAATGAAATCCCATTTCGCAAGCTTTTTGGCGACAGCTTTACAAAGAATGAATTAATTGCAACGTTTCTTGCCTTGCTTGAGCTTGTGCGGCTTAAGTTTATTCGCGCAAGGCAATCAGAAACATTTGGAGAAATTGTACTTCAAAAGGTTTAATCCTATGGGAAAAACAAGCGCAAAAGCGAAAGAAAAAGAAGCACAATTAAAAGAATTGCGGCGGGAAATGGAAGAGAAGCTTTCTGAGCAATTACCGCAGGAGTTTCAAGAACAACACTCGATCAAAAATGAAAAGTTTGAAGAAAAAGAAATTGTGACGCGCGAGGAAGCCAAGAGAGTGGTAGAAGCAATTTTATTTGCGTCGTCGCGTCCGATGACGGTGGCTGAACTCCGGAAAGTGCTCAAGGGTTTTAGCGCTTTAAAGGTTGAAGAGTTGATTTCAGAATTGCGTTCGGAATATGAACGAGACGGAAGAAGTTTTCGAATGACCGAAATCGCAGGCGGTTTTGAAATATCGACTGAGCCAAAATATGCTCCGTGGATTTTAAAACTTGAACTTCAAAAGAAAGCGCGCCAAGCAACTCAGTCGGCACTTGAGACGCTTGCTATTCTTGCGTACAAACAGCCGCTGACTCGCGCTGAAATTGAAGACTTAAGGGGTGTCGATGTGTCTGGCGTATTATCCACTTTGCTTGAGCGAAACTTGATTAAAGTTGTCGGAAAAAAAGAAATTCCTGGGCGGCCCTTTCTTTACGGAACCACAGAAAAATTTTTAGAGCATTTTGGGTTGAAGTCACTCATCGAGCTTCCCGATATCTCAGAAATTAAATCGTTAATTGAAAAATCAGTCCGCCGCGAAGATTTTTTATTTGCAAAAGATACCAATATTCCCGTGACTCAGCAAGAAGGCCAAGTGGTGGATTCAGGTGCCACACAAGCGGCATCTCCCGAAGAAAATCAAATCCAAGAAAATGAAGCGAAGGAAGGTAGCTAAGAATGAGTCTTGAAAATATCCGTAAGAAGATCGACTCTGTCGACCAAAAAATTATTGATTTGTTGAATGAGCGAACGGAACTTGCTGTAGAAATCGGTAAACTAAAAAAAGAAAAAGGGGAAGAAGTTTATTCACCGTCTCGGGAAAGTGAAATTTACAGGAAGATTGATTCTTTGTCGAAGGGCCCGATGCCAAAAGATGCGCTCAAAGCAATTTACCGCGAAGTGATGTCGGCAAGTTTGGCGCTTGAAAAACCGCTTGCTGTGGCCTACCTTGGGCCTGAAGCCACTTTCACGCACCTTGCTTCCATTTCAAAATTTGGCTCGAGCGTTACCTATACTTCTTGCGCAAGCATCACAGAAGTATTTCAGGAAGTCGACCGGAAGCGGGTTGATTATGGTGTGATTCCAGTAGAAAATTCAATTGAAGGTGCTGTGAGCCATTCGCTTGACATGTTCATGGATTCCGATTTGAAAATTAATTCCGAAATCTTTTTTGAGATATCGCATCACTTGATGTCAAACTCCGACTTAAAACAAATTAAGCGAATTTATTCAAACCCTCAAGTATTCGGACAATGCCGGGTTTGGCTTGAAACTCATATTCCAAAAGCGGAATTGATCGACACGGCCAGCACAACAGCAGCTGCCAAGCGCGCTTCTCAGGAAGAAGGTGCTGCTGCGATTGGATCAAAACTTGCGGCAACGATTTATAATTTGAAGGTGCTTGCCGAAGGAATTGAAGATTTGTCGCACAATGTGACGCGTTTTCTTGTCATTGGGAGTCAAATTCCAAGCAGAACTGGAAAAGATAAAACATCTATTTTAGTTTCAATTAAGGATAAAGTGGGTGCGCTTTATGAAATGTTGACACCTATTCGCACGAACAAAATTAACATGACCAAAATTGAATCGCGGCCGTCTAAGAAAAAGGCGTGGGATTATTTTTTCTTTATTGATTTTGAAGGTCATGCAGAAGATATCAAAGTAAAGCGGATGCTTGATCAAATTGAAAGCAAGGTGCGGTTCTTGAAAGTTTTAGGGTCTTACCCATCCGTCCAGATTGGTTCCAGCCAATCTGCCACAGGATAGTCCATTGGTGCCCGACGTGGAACGTTCCATATACCGGAATTACATTGACGAAATTACTCCCTACGAGCCCGGAAAGCCTATTGAGGAAGTTGAGCGTGAGCTTGGGATTTCGAATGTAGTGAAGCTGGCTTCTAACGAGAACCCATTAGGGCCTTCCCGTAAGGCGCTTCGTGCAATTCGGCATGTACTTCAAAAAATTCATCGGTATCCAGATGGAGGAAGTTTTTATTTAAAGCAAAAACTTTCTCACGAGTTTGGCGTTTCAACAGATCAATTAATTCTCGGAAATGGCTCTAACGAGATTATTGAACTTCTTACCCGTGGATTTTTAGGGGCGGGTGACCGCGTGATTGCATCTGAAATGTCATTTCTAGTTTATCCGATACTCACTAAAGTTTGCGGCGGCGAATTTGTGGCCGTGCCCATGAAAGACTTTCGCTATGACTTGAAAGGGATTTTGAATCGGATTGATGAACGGACACGCCTGATTTTTATTGCCAACCCAAACAATCCGACGGGAAGTTATGTCACGAACGACGAAGTCGAAGATTTTTTAAGCAAAGTGCCGCGCGATGTTATCGTTTGTTTTGATGAGGCTTATTACGATTTTGTGAATGCAAGCGATTTTCCATATACCCTTTTTCATGTCAAGGCGAACAAGCCCAATGTGATTTTACTGCGAACCTTTTCAAAATCGTATGGACTTGCAGGACTTCGGATTGGTTATGGCATTGCGAATGCGCGCTTGATTAGTTACCTTAATAAAATTCGCCAGCCTTTTAACATCAATTTACTGGCTCAGGTGGCTGCGAGCGCTGCTTTGGATGACAAGCGTTTTTTGTGGCGAACTCGACGCTTGATCCAACGGGAAAAACTTTATCTTTACAGAAAATTTGAGCAGTTTGGAATTCATTACATACCGACACAGGCCAATTTTATTTTATTTGATACAGGGTGCGATACAACCTCTGTGTTTGAAGCTTTACTCAAGCGGGGCGTGATTGTCCGCGTGATGAAAGCGTACGGTCTTTCGAATCATATTCGTGTCACCATAGGAAAACGCTCTGAAAATCGAGCCTTGATCCGTGCTTTAAGACAGGTTTTAAAGCTTAAAAAATCAAAATAGCAAAGGAGCAACTGATTTATGATCATCGTCTTAAAAAATAATGCAACACCGGAACAGATTAATCATATTTGTGAAAAAGTAAAAGAATTAGGTCTCACACCGCAAGTCTCAAGAGGGGTCGAGCGCACCATCATTGGTGTGATTGGAGAAGAAGAGAAACTTCGCGCCAAACCGCTCGAAGCGTTTCCCGGCGTTGATTCGGTTGTCCCTATTTTACGTCCTTACAAGCTTGCGAGCCGCGAGTTTAAACCTGAACCTACGGTTTTTGAAATGGGGAATGGTGTTAAGGTAGGCGGAAAAAAAATAATAGTGATGGCGGGTCCATGTGCGGTAGAAGGGCGAGACATGCTTTTTAGAATTGCGACACAAGTGAAAAAGGCGGGCGCTGATTTCTTGCGAGGCGGTGCGTTCAAACCAAGAACTTCACCTTACAGCTTTCAGGGATTAGGGGAAGAGGGACTCAAATATCTTCGTGAAGTCGCTGACGAAGTAGGGCTTCTTGTGGTGACAGAAATTATGGATTCTCGTCACGTGGATCTTGTTTCTGAGTACGCTGACATGCTTCAAATTGGCGCGCGAAACATGCAAAATTTTGAATTGCTCAAAGAAGTTGGTTTGTGCAAAAAACCCGTACTTTTAAAACGAGGATTAAGCTCAACGATTAAAGAGCTTCTTTTATCGGCTGAATATTTGCTTTCTCGTGGGAATTTTAAAGTAATGCTTTGTGAACGCGGCATTCGGACATTTGAGACAGCGACTCGAAATACGGTTGATATCAATGCAGTGCCGGTATTAAAAGAAGAGACGCATCTTCCAGTGTTGATTGATCCATCCCATGGAACGGGCAAGCGGTCGTATGTAGGGCCAGTCGCGCGCGCCGCGGTTGCAGTGGGTGCGGACGGCCTCATGATTGAAGTTCATGACAATCCAGAGGAAGCAAGGTCGGATGGGGAGCAATCGTTACTCCCCAGTGGTTTTGAACAGCTTATGAAAGAGTTGCGTCCCATCGCGCATGCTGTTGGACGCGATATTTAGAATGGTTCCCAAAACTTTTGCGATTGTTGGAATGGGTCTTTTGGGAGGGTCGCTTGCAGGCGCTCTCCGAAGAAGTTTCCCACGTGCAGAAGTGATTGGTGTCAGCAGATCACACACCAATATCAAAATTGCCTGTCAAAAGAAATTGATTACGAAGGGCACTACCCAAATCAAAGATGCTGTACAAGTCGCGGACCTTGTTTTCATCTGCACTCCTGTCGATACAATTTCTAAATTAATTCTCGAAGTTGATCGGTATGCAAAACTAGGAACTGTTGTTACCGATGTTGGGAGTACTAAGGGCGCACTAATCAACTGGGTGTTACAAAGAAAATTTAAGAATATTTCTTTTACTGGCTCGCACCCAATGGCAGGGTCTCATACCACAGGCGTTTTCCATGCAACTCCGAGTCTCTATCGGGACTCATTAGTGTTTGTTACAAAACACCATGGCATTCAAAGAAACGCGCTTCGTTTGGTGACAGCTGTGTGGAAAAAATTGTGCCGGAAGGTTGTTTTAGTAAATGCCGAACGTCATGATGCTCTTGTCGCTCAAATCAGTCATTTGCCGCATCTTGTGGCAGCGGCGCTCGTCGAGGGGACGCCATCTCAGTCCTTAGCTTTTGCAAGTACGGGTTTTTTTGATACGACTCGAATTGCACTGGGGGACCCTCAACTCTGGGTTCCGATCGTGATGACCAACCGGCAAAATCTAATCCGTTTGCTAGGAAGGTTTCGAAGTTCTATCAGCCAAATTGAGGCTTGGCTTCGCCACGGTCAGGCACAAAAACTCACCCAATTTCTTAAAAAAGCTGCATTACGAAGGCAAAATTTACACAGAAAATAATTCTTTTAAATCAAGTTCATCCCAGATATAATACTTTCCTTGCCTAATAGCTGCAAGAATTTGTTAGTGAAAGGGGAATTACATTCTATGTTCAAGAGTCAGGAAGAAGAGAAGACATCTTCGTTATTCGCAAAGCTTTTTGAGGAGTCTGTTAAGACTCCGGTCGAAGGGGAAATTGTCAAAGGACGTGTGATTGCTATTCGAAATAAAGAGGCCGTCATTGATATTAATTACAAATCAGAAGGAAGACTTTCGCTTGAGGAATTTCCAAATCCCGATGCAATTAAAGTTGGGGATGAAGTTGAAGTCATGTTTGAATCAGTCGAAGGCGAGGATGGAACAGTCGTTCTTTCAAAGCGTCGAGCTGATTATCAAAAATGCTGGGATGGTCTTCTGGCAAGTGCAAGCGAAGGAAGTGTGATTGAAGGTAGAATTTTCAAAAAAGTCCGCGGCGGTTTTATGGCTGATATTGGAACCGAAGCTTTTCTTCCGGCCTCTCTTGTGGATGTAAAACCCGTTAAGAATCTTGACCAATTTCTTGGTCATGTTTCAAAGTTTGTCATTGTGAAAATTAACTACAAGCGGAGAAATATTGTTGTCTCTCGAAAAGATTATTTGGAGCGGGAGCGGGAAGAAGTAAAAGCTAAATTTTTGGGGACACTCGAACTCAATCAAGTGGTGAAGGGCCGCGTCAAAAACATTACCGATTTCGGTGCGTTTATTGACTTGGGTGGGATTGATGGGCTTTTACATATTACGGATATTAGTTGGGGGCGAGTTTCGCATCCTTCTGAAATTTTAAATCTTGGTGATGAAATTCAAGTCGTGGTAATTGGAATTGATCGCGAGAACGGCAAAGTTTCTTTGGGGCTCAAACAGATTACCGCCAGTCCTTGGGAAAAAGTCGAAGAAAAATTTCCTATTGGCAGCCGCGTACGTGGTCGAGTCACCAATTTGCTTCCTTATGGAGCTTTTGTCGAGCTTGAGAAGGGGATTGAAGGATTAATTCACGTCAGTGAGTTTTCGTGGACCAAGCGCATTAACCATCCTTCCGAAGTTGTTAAGGTGGGCGATGAAGTAGAGGTGATGGTGCTCAACGTTGATAAAACATCTCGCAAACTTTCGCTCGGGCTGAAGCAACTTGACACAAACCCTTGGGATTCAATTGCAGACCGTTTTAAGAAGGGTGATTTGGTAGAAGGGAAGATTAGGAACATTACCGATTATGGCGTTTTTGTAGAATTAGAGCCAGGGATTGATGGTCTGATTCATGTTTCAGATCTTTCTTGGACCAAAAAATATGCATCTCCAGCAGAAATGTTTAAAAAGGGAGATGTCATTAAAGCTAAAATTCTCGAAGTAGATCGAGAAAATCGAAAAATCGCTTTGGGCCAAAAGCAATTATCAAACGATCCATGGCCGGAACTTTCACGTACTTTAAAGACAGGCACTTCACTTCCTGGTAAGGTCATTAAAGTAGTTAATTTTGGAGTTTTTGTGGAATTAGAAAATGGTTTAGAGGGTTTAGTGCATGTTTCTGAAATTCCGCAGAATTTGGCGGGTAAACTTGAAAGCGCATTCAAACCAGGCCAAACCTTGCAAGTGAGTGTGTTGAGCATTGACGATGACGCGCGCCGAATTGCGCTCTCGCTCAAGAGTAAAGAATAATTTATTTTTCAAATCGAACTCGTGATTCGCTCAGCTTTCGGGAGGCGAGCAAAATAATATTCTAAAACCGATGAGCGAATTTGGTTTCCTCAAACATTTCTTCCTATTTCTACCTGACTTAAAACAGAGGAGCAGTCTGTGAAGCGCCGCGTTGTCATTACGGGAATCGGCGTCATTGCTTCGAACGGAATCGGAAAAGAAGCATTTTGGAAAGCGACATCCTCTGGGAAATCCGGGATTTCCATGATTTCCAGTTTTGACACGTCGGACTTTACGACGCGGTTTGCTGGTGAAATTAAAAATTTTGACCCTGCCCAATTTGTCGAACATAAAAACCTCAAACGAATGGACCGTACTTCCCAGCTTGCTGTTGCGTGTGCGAAAATGGCCGTTCAAGATTCAGGTTTTGACCCGTCATCCAATGGCAGAGATCGAGCTGGTGTGATTATTGGAACTTCCATGGCGGGACATGGCTACATCTTAAACCAGCATGTGACGCTTCGCGAGAAAGGCCCTATGCGGATCAGCCCTTATACGGCACTAGCCTCTTTTCCAGACGCATGTGCAAGTCAAATTTCAATTGAACTTGGCATTACGGGCCCGAGTTTCTCAATTTCTACTGCATGTTCTTCCGCATCAGATGCGGTGAGTTTTGCTTGCGAAGCCATTCGGAGTAGCACTGTTGATTTCATGGTGATGGGGGGTGCTGAGGCCTCCATTTACCCAGGTATCTTGGCCGCATTTTGTGTTGCCCGTGCGCTTTCACAAAGAAATGACATGCCCGAGAAGGCGTCTCGCCCCTTTGACAAGAATCGAGATGGTTTTGTGCTTGGAGAAGGTGCTGGTGTTTTTATTTTGGAAGAGTATGAGCATGCAAAGAAGCGCGGAGCTCACATTTACGCAGAGGTTTTGGGCTGCGGGATGACTTGTGATGCATTTCACATGACGAGCCCGGAGCCGAGTGGAACTGAAGCTGTCCGCGCAATGAAAATGGCACTTGAAAACGCAGGAGTGACGTCCGAACAGGTGGATTACATCAATGCTCATGGAACATCAACGCTCTTAAATGACAAAACTGAAACGGCGGTGATCAAGCAAGTATTTGGAAAGCGAGCTCACCAGATTCCAATTAGCGCAACCAAATCGATGATTGGTCATTTAATTGGTGCTGCAGGAAGCGTGGAGTTGGTCGCAACGCTTCTTGCGATGGAGAACCGTTTGATTCCACCAACCATCAATTATGAAACCCAAGATCCCGAATGCGACCTTGATTATGTGCCAAACAAAGCACGTCCTGCCCATATACGGATTGCCATGAAAAACTCCTTTGGGTTCGGTGGCAAGAATTCAATTCTGATTGTAGGGAAAGTAGACGGCTAGAATTCTGAAGAGTCGTCGTGTGTGTCTGTTGCTAAAGCATTCTTTTTGGAAAGCAGCGTTTCAGAAATGTCGCCTTGGCCGGCACAAATCCCGCGTTTTGATTCTCGAATAAAACCCGCGAGTTCTTTTGCTTCAACAGATTTTAGATTCCGCTCAATTTCTTCAAGTGCTTGACTTACGTTGAATCCCGCACGGTAAAGCAGGCGATAAGCTTCTTTGATTTCAGAACGGACCGGTTGCGAAATTCCTGCTCGCCGCATTCCAACCACATTGATTCCTTGGATTAAACCTGGCCGGCCGCCGCAAATCATAAATGGGGGAATATCTTTATTGACAGCAGAAAGTGCACTGACCATTGCAA
>JACQQN010000045.1 GCA_016206995.1 Candidatus Omnitrophota bacterium
CTCTAAAAAAACGCGGCCTGATTTTTGTAGGGCTTGATTTAATTGATGGGTTTCTTACCGAAATCAATGTTACAAGCCCGGCTGGAATTTTTGACATCAATGAACTGTACGGCACAGCCCTTGAATCAAAAGTGGTTGATTGGATTGAGACACACTGTGGCTCCGATCGCCACCCTAAAATAAAAATTATTCTTTAATCAAAGCGATAGGGCTGTCATAACTTCCTTATAAATTTATTGCATTATTTCAATGAAAGTCATGGCTGATGATCAGATTTAGCGCGTGGGTTGTGGCGTAGAAGCTACTAGAACTGCTGAATTTTTTTTAGTTCAAGTTTTTTTGGTTCTTCTGTCACAGAAACCGCTGGAACCACTCCTTCTTCCTCGGGAGCAGGCATGGCAAGTTTTGAACCTGGCGGAACATATCCAAGATAAAGCAGACTTGCCTCAACCACTTCTTTAAAAACAGGTGCCGCAACAACGCCGCCATAATAAGCGCCCCGTGGATCATCAACCGCAACCATCATGGCAAGTTTTGGGTCTTCAGCAGGTGCATAACCAATGAAAGAACTCACAAAATGTGAGTGGGAATACGTTTTGCCCTCTAGCTTTTGCGACGTCCCGGTTTTTCCCGCAACCTTAATTCCTTTGATTTGAGCCGCTTTTCCAGTTCCTTCTTCCACAACCAATTGCAAAATCGAATTCATGGTTGCTGCAATGTCAGGTTGAATAATATGGTCACGCACGGTCATAAGCGTCTTTTTAAGAATCACATCCCGATCCCGAACTTCATCAACCACATAAGGACGCATGAGTTTGCCGCCGTTGGCAATCACGGAAACCGCCGCAACCATTTGAAGTGTCGTCGCAGCAACTTCTTGGCCATATGGAACAGACGTAATTGAAACTTTGGACCACTTGGAAAGCGGATGCAGAATTCCTCGCACCTCGCCAGGCAGATCAATACCTGTCAATTCGCCAAAGCCAAAGCGCTTGCTGTAGCGATACATCAATTCTTCCCCGAGCCGCATGGCAATTTTTACAGTCCCGATGTTGCTTGATTTTTGGATCACCTGGGGAAACGTCAAGATTTTGTACGGGTGAACGTCATGAATCACCCGTTTTGGGCGAACTCGCCATTCGCCATTTTCACAATTAAATGTATCAGTCAGTGCAACTTTTTTCTCAGCAAGCGCAGCGGTTGCGGTAATCATCTTAAAAATAGAACCCGGCTCAAAAATATCTGTCAAAACACGGTTCCGCCTTTCATCTGGAGGTTCGCTTGAAACACGATTTGGATCGAAAGTTGGACGGTTCGCCATGGCGAGAATTTCGCCGGTTTGAGGGTCCATCACAACCGCCATTGCTCCTTTTGCCTTGTATTTCCGGAAAGTTTGGTCAAGACTCCGCTCCGTCACATATTGGATATAGTGATCAATCGTTAAAACAATGTCTGCACCATCCACCGCGGGCATGAACTTTTCCTCAAAGGCGACAACTTCCCGGCCTAATGCATCCCGCTTTGTTTTTCGGTAACCCGGCCTTCCCTTTAAATATTTGTCATGAGTCATCTCAAGGCCTTCAATTCCTTCATTATCAATGTTGCAAAAACCAAGAACATTTGCAAAAAGTTCATTGTTAGGATAAAAACGCCGGTTTTCGTAAAGAATGCCAATGTTGGAATCTTTAAGCATCTCAATTTCTTTTGCCTCATTTTGAGAAACGCCGCGCTCAAGCCACACAAAAGCTTTGTCGCGGCTCAAGCGCTCCAAGAGAAACGCTTGATCTTTATCTAGGATTTTTGAAAGTTTCGATGCAAGTTCTTTCTTTTTTTCGATGAGTCTTGGAACCGCATAAATGGATGGAATTTTCAAATTCATGGCGAGCTCTTTGTGGTTGCGGTCATAAATAATTCCGCGCTTGGGCGGAATTTCAATCAAAAGGTTGTGCTGTTTTCGAGCCAATCGGACAAAAATATTTTCGCGGGACAAACTGAGACGGGTCAGTTGGAAAATAATGACGGGGAAAATGAGTGCGAGAAGTAAATTAACAAACCAGAACCGTCTTTTGGATACACGCGTCAACATTCAAAGAAGCGTCCCACGGCTCATGCTCGGTCTTTTATTTTGTTGAAGCGCTAACGTGAGGTCTTTGCTTGCGCTTCTTTCACAAAATCAACAAATGAAAAAAATCCCTTTTGAACGATCGTTGGCGAAAGCATCGTTCGGTCGACTTGTTTTTCAATCGGAACCGAGATTACTTTCACTTCGGCGGGCATGACTAGTTTCAAATTCATTTCTTTCATCTTTTTATCAAGATAGCTAAGAGAGCGGAGTTGCGAAACTTCAAACTTGAGCATTTTAAAATCGTCTGAAAGACGGGCCAGTTCTTTTTCTTTCTTCTGAATGGAGTATGAAACCCGAAAAACTGAGATTTGGCCGTGAACATATATCAAGAGAGCCATGGTAATCATGACCAAAATAGAAAATATTCTATTCGAAACTCCCATCATGAATCACTCCATGTTACTTTTGGTTTACCAATTCTTAATTTATAATTTACAAATGGCTCTCAATTTTGCACTTCGACTGCGCGGATTGCACATCACTTCTGAGTCCGTAGGTCCGATGGGCTTTTTCGTGAACACCTGCGCTTTCTGATCCGCTTTTGCCTGAAGAAAGGCGCGCTTCACAATTCGATCTTCCAGCGAATGAAAGGTAATCACTGCTAACCGACCACCTGGTTTCAAGACTTTCATTGCGTTTTGAATGCCTTCACTGAGCGCGTCCAATTCCCCATTGACCGCAATGCGCAGCGCTTGAAACACGCGGGTTGCCGGATGAATCCGCCCATAACGAACTTTTGCGGGTACTGCACTCGCAATTAGTTCCGCCAGCTGAATGGTTGTCTGTATCGCTTTTTTCGCACGTTCCCGGACAATCAAGCGGGCAATCCGCCGCGATCTTCTTTCTTCGCCATACTTGTAAAAGAGCTCTGCGAGTTCCTCTTCGGGAAGGGTTTCGATCAAATCACTCGCGCGAACTTCTGTTCGCGAGTCCATCCGCATATCAAGCGGCCCTTCCAAACGAAAACTGAATCCGCGTCCCGCATCATCTAGTTGCTCTTGCGAGACACCGATATCTAACAAAACGGCATCTACCTCGGAAATCTTTATCTCTGATAATGCTTGATCTAGATATCGAAAATTGCATTGTTTTAAAATAACCTGTTGGCTAAATCGTTTTAGTCGTTCCCGGCTTCGCTCAATTGCACTGGCATCTTGATCCAGCCCAATTAAAACACCGGAAGGCACAATTTTTTCAAGAATCGCTTCCGCGTGTCCTCCGTTCCCAACGGTTCCATCGAGAACAACCGCTCCGGGCTGCAACTCAAGAATAGAAATTATTTCATTTAAAAGAACAGGTTCATGCGGCAACCTGAAAACTCCTGACCGCATCCGCTTTTGAGTCAAACGACTCAACAAATCGATTAATTCCCATCCGGTCAAACGTTTCTGAAACTTCAGGCTGTAAATTGACGAGGCGCACATCACCCCGCATGGAACGAATTTTTTGAATCCGCTCCATTAAAATCCCAAGCCCTGAGAAATCGACGTGCTTTGCTTTTCCTAAATCCAAGATTAATCGTTTTCGCCTTTGATGGATGAGACGTGCCAATCGATTTTTCAAGCGAATCATCGATGCAGCATTTAAGTCCCCTTGGCAAATAACGATGTTAATGCTCTTCACCCCATTGATTGCTGCTTTCATTTACACCTCCCTCTTTTTTTGATTCTTCTCGTCTTGGTCTACCAATTCTTCTGCCAACTGTTCAAACGAACCCATATTTTCACGGAAGAAGTTTTGCCATTTTTCTTTCGCCCAAATTTCGATACGATCTGAAACGCCAATAATGACAACATTTTCTTTGATCTCAGCGTACTCTTTTAAATAACTCGGAATTAGAATCCTGCCCTGTTTGTCACAAATCACTTCCGCGGCACCTGAAAAATAAAGCCGATTAAATTTTCGTGCTTCTCCCCGTGTGAATGAAAGGCTGCGGAATTTTTGTTCTTGAACTTTCCATTCTTCTTCCGCGAAAACAAAAAGACATCGATCGAGACCACGGGTGATGAAAAATTTCTCGACGTAGTTTTCTTTGAAAATTTCCCGGAATTTGGCGGGAATAATGAGCCGGTCTTTGTTGTCGAGTGCGTGTTCGTATTCGCCGTAAAACATCCACTTTCTCCCACTTTAAACCACTATATGCCACGAAGTATAAAGAGCTTCAGGTAATCTGTCAAGAAAAAGATAGGGATTTCACACCACCCTCATTTAAGTGAAAATTAGGAGTGACCAGGCTACTGAATAACCAATAGAGGTGCGAAAAGCAGGTTTTAGATTAGGAAATTTTGTGGTTTTTGAGTGCTACATCAGGAGAGATTTAAAGTGCAATGAAATCAGTCGTGATAGAGAATACGAGAACACTGCTCACAGAGGACAATTGTTTCACCGATTTGAAGTTCATTCAATTGCTGTGGCCGAAGCCGAACTTGGCACGCAGAACAAACTTCTCCTTCTACATGGGAAAGCGCAATTCCCCGCTTACTTGAGACAATGCGTTCGTAAAGATTTGCGATTTCCGGGTTCACGCTTTTGATAAGCTCTTTTTTCTTTTGGACAAGTGCTTCACTTTTTTGTTTCATATCTTTTGCTTCTTGCTCCAAAGCTGCTTTTTTTTCTTGGGTGCTCTTTTCAATTTCGGACAGACGTGAACGTTCCGTTTTAAGTCTTTCTTGGCATTGATCTACTTCGTCAAAAAGCCCAATAATACCTTCTTCAAGAAGCGAGTTGTCTGCCTTGATCGAACGAATTTCGGATTGGAGCGCTGCATATTCTTTATTGGTTTTCACCTGGTCTAATTGAACTTCGTACTTTTTAATGGTTGCTTCTTTATCTTGAAGAGCGGCTTCTTTCTCTTTTTGTTTCAGCTGAACCACTTTGAGCTCTTCTTCTAAAGCGTGAAGCGTTGCGCGCTCCACCTCTAAAGCCTGGTCAAGCTCCCGAATTTCGCCGGGAAGCGCTTCTGTCATTTGTCGAGATGCGTAGATTTCTCGGTCTAAGTCCTGGATTTGTTTTAAAAGTTCAAGGTCGTTTTTCATATGATTACTCAGCAAGGCAGTAATTATAGGATGCTTGATTTAGAAGAACAAGGTGTTTTTGTAGAACAAAAAATGGCGAGTTAAGGACTTAAGCGGATTTTTCGTAAGTCCATTCCCAGTTGGACAAATGCTGCAAGCTCCTCACTGGTCAACGGATCGTAGGACACATCTGAAATAACTGCATTTCCATTCACCAATAATTTCTTACCAATTTCACCCCGAGAGGGTGGGAAAATTTCTTTTACTAAAACAGTTTCCTTTTGATTTTCATCGGAGGCAGACCATTCATATGTCTCAACTGGGATTGAAAGAAACTGAAGTCGCGCCAAAAAACCGGGTTCAAATCTTTTGGCAAAAATATTGATGAGGAAGTTTGAAAGCGACTGATCTGCTGCAATTCCATGGGAAGCCATTTCCTCAAGTGAACTCAAAACGATGGCGACGCCATCTGCTTTAATCTCGTGAGGTGTCAAGTAAACGAGAACATAGCGTTCAGCTTCCCGCCACAAAGTGAGCGATCCATCTAAAACTTCTTCAAGTTTCAATCTGGCAATTGGCCGCCGGTCAGGAAAAAGAAACAAGTGAATTTGGCGGGCGCGTTGATCAAGGAGAGAGGCATCTTTCCATTGAGTTGTTAATTGCGAGGACAAAGTCATGCGATTTCTAATAAAGATTCATTCGCAAGCAATTGAAAAAGCTGCAATTTCATTGGTTTTCGGATCAAACGGCCATGCCCCAAATCCACCAAGAGATCGCGATTGATTTGAATCATGGTTTGATCAAACCAACCAAGAAAATCAATTTCACAGCCTAAAAACTGGGATGTAATTTTTGCAAATCGTTCGTAAATCATTTCAGTAGCATCGTCGCTTGCAAACCCTTCGATCAAAAGCGAAAAATGAAGCGTCGGATTCCGATGAAGGCAAGCACTGAGCATTTGATAAGCCGCAACCATCGTGTCTGAAGATTGCGCGGAAACGCTTAAGATCACGTGATCGAGCAATTGAAATAAATCTGTATGAAACTGGAAAAGAGATTTCGGTTCAAGAAAAAGGCAAACGCGTTTCTCTGGATCAAACTCAGGCGCCTGTTCACCAAAAGCCATTGGCTCCGGATGCAAGATGTCATGAATCTGAAAAGGAGGAACGCTGAATTTGCGTACTGATGTGTTTGCTCCATTTGTATTGACGCCATTCGAATGAGAGCGGCCTGGCGCAAAAGAAAGTGCGTAAATTTCGGAAAAGAGCGAAGCGATTTCTGAAACAAAAACGTGGGAATTAAGTAGTTGGCCATAAGCAGAAAATGGAAGCACTGTAAAACAAAATACTTCCGGCAGTGTCATCGCCCGTCTCGCGGGCGGCGCCACTTGGACAAGATGGTCAAAAGAATCCTCTGGTTTGTTCCGGATCACCTTTCCTTGAAGTTCCTCTTGCGTGGAAAAAACATAAGGAGAAATATCTTTCAAGCCCCGCGTCAATTTCTTTGTGCCTTTGACTCGCTCACTCACGAAATCACCTCAATTACAGAATTTAAATTACCATAAGGCGTTGGTTCTGTCCGTTGATTTAAAGGATCCGTCACCCACTCACCGTCTACCAGAAATTTATAACGATGCATGCCGGGTTCTAATGTCACAATTTTCTGCCAGACTTCGGATTCAAAACCGACTTTGGTCATCGCTTCACCTACCCATTGATTGAACGTACCGGCAATTAATACTTCTTTTGCGGTTTGATTCCGGTACGAGAAGAGAACACCTCCTAAAACCGTGCGCGGCGGCAAATCCTTAAGGTACCCTGTTTGCTCTGCTGGTTGGATTTCAACCTGCTCTTCTGAAATTGACCGGTTCATCACTGCAATCGCGGTATCAGATTCTGTTTGCACCACCGCATCCCCTGCTGCGTGTTTTCCGTTTCCATTATTTCCGTTACCATTCATAGAAACTTGAGGGGGCGCAATTGCAAAAGAAGATGGGGGAACATTTGACGAAGATATAATTTCTACGGGACGGTCTTCCTGCTCAATTTGTGTTGACTCAGAGTATATTCGGGACATCATGCCCCGTTCTATCAATTCGATCGCAAGATTCATGTAGTCTTGGAACCCTGTTGATTTCCGGTCAAAATCAACGATACTTTTTCCAACAGCCGCTGCTTCACGAAGCGTCACATTTTCACGAATCGGATGAGCAAATAGTTTTTCTTGAAAATATCGCTTAATTTCTTCTTCAACTTCGCGAGTAAGCCGTGACCGCTTGTCAAACCGTGTGATGAGCGCATGAACACGGGGCGATCTCCCGTTTACCTTTTTGAGCCACTCAAGCGTTTCTGAAATTTTTGCAAGACCATGAAGCGAGAAAAAGGATGGTTCAATTGGAACTATGATTTCCGAAGAAGCACGCAATGCGTTAAAAGTTAGAACCCCCAAATTGGGCGGACAATCAATCAAAACGAAATCGTATCCACTGGTCGGAAGTTGGTTGAGGCGTGTCGTGAGCCGGTTGTCTCGATCTTGAATACCGGCAAGTTCTTGTTCGATTGCACTTAAAACCACATGGGCTGGAATTAAATCTAAGCTCTCGCTTACTGGAATAACGACGTCGGGAAAAACTGCGGTTGTTAAATCTTCTTTAAAAAGGTGATAAACAGTTTTCTGAAAGGATTCTGCTTTAATCCCTAAACCGCAAGTCGCGTGCCCTTGTGGATCCAAATCGATCAGCAAAATTTTCTTTTGCAGAAATGCTAACGATGCTGCAAGATTAATCGCTGTTGTTGTTTTACCGCACCCGCCTTTTTGATTGGCGATTGAAATGATGCGCACAATTTCACCTCCTCACGATCTTAAGGAATCAACAACGGTATCGATTTAATTATAATGATTCCAGGTGATTCCCACTTGACCTTCGAGGCAAAACAGTATCAACGAACAAGCGTATTGTGCTTAATATATCGGTTGAGTGATGAGGAAACTTAAAGCTCGATTCTAAATAAAATCTTCGAGGACTTAATGAGGGCTAAAAAGCAACAAACATGAGGTAAGAAGAATCAAAATCGGATCAAATTTTCAATTTCGACGACGCCAACCACTTCCCGATCTGCATTAGTCACAGCGGCATACGAACTGTGCTTTGATTGAAGAAGAAAAATCGTTTTCTCAACCGAAAGCTCCTGAGAAATAAAGAGGGGGGGCCTTAAGTATTGTTTGAGACCAGCGTCCGGATTTTCTTCAAACAAAATATCAAAAACATAGACCACACCAACCACAATTGAAGGAATTTCTTCGTAAATTAAAATAATTGGCTGATTTGTTTTCTTGGCCAACTCTTTCGCATCGAATACCTTTTTTGAAAGCTCAAGCTGCGGGACTAACTTGAGAGGCGTCATGACTTCTGAAACTGTCGTGGAGCCTAAATCTAGAATTGTGTGAATCAACCGTTTTTCATGTTCTGAAAGAACCCCGCCGCGAGCACTTTCGTCCACCACTAAACGAAATTCATTTTTTGTCACAAAAAGGGTGCTCTTGGCATTTGGCTGCATGATTCCAACCAAAAAATCACTAAACCATAAGATAACCCCCGAAAATGGCGAGAAAATATGCTCAAAGAAAAGAAGGACAGGCGCCACTAAATAAATGAAGTCATCTGCTTTTTGTCGGAACCAATCTTTAGGAATTGTCTCTGCAAAAATGACCACGAACGGCACTAAAATCAACGTGTCCAACCATTCTTTAGAAATGCCTACGTATTCTTTCATTGCATAAGTAAAAAGTGACGCCATGGTCACGTGCGCCAAATTGGTACCGATGAGAATTGTAGTTAGTATATGACGCGGATCTTTTTGAAAATGATGCACCACAAGCGCAGCGCGATGCCCCTGATCAGCTAAATGTTTCACCTTGAGTTTATTGCAGGAGAGAAAAGCCATTTCGGAACCTGCAAAAAAAGCCATCAGCAAGTACATGATTAAGAATAAAATGAAAATACTAATCATGATTCCTTCCGAATGTGGACTTTATGAATGCGGTTTTTAAAAACTTCCGCAATCTGGAACTGAAATCCTCCAACCGAAAAATTTTCGTTGTGGCTCGGGATGTGGCCCAGCCGTTCCAGAATCCAACCGTTCAAAGTTTCACTCGATTCTGATTCAAGGCGAGATCCAATGGCGTGATTAAGCTCTCGAAGCGTTACTCTTGCTTGCACCAAAAACTCCCCACGAGAAATTTCTTTGATGAGAGGGTCTACTTTTGCATATTCATCGTGAAACTCACCAAAAATTTCTTCAAGCACATCTTCAAACGTCACAAGGCCAGAAACGCTGCCATACTCATCCACGCAAATTGCAAATTTCTTGCCCTTAAGCTTAAACTCGACCAACAGTTCATCAATGGGCTTTGTTTCTGGAATGTAGTCAGCGACTTGAACCAAATTTCGAATACTAGTTTCAGGTACCAACATAAACTCTTGGGTCGAAATCACACCCAACAGATTATCGATGGAACCTTCATAAACTGGGATATAGGTAAAGTGTGATGTTTTCACAAGCTGCAAGAGTGCTTCGCGCCCTTCTTCCAAGTTAAAAGCAACAAATTCGGTCTTTGGAGTCATAATTTCTTTCGTCTGCCTTATCCCCAAATCAATCAAGCGCGTGATCATTCGTCCTTCTTCTTTTCGGAGGACACCTTCTTCTTCGCCAATTCTGACCAACGCTTTCAACTCGTTCTCAGACATTAAATCTGCTTTGTCACGAACCCCTTTCACTAAAAATGATAAAACCCAATCAGAAAATCTTCGAACCAGAAAACGAATCGGAAAAAAAAGTTTCGCGAATCCAGTCAAGAAAATTGCATTGGTTTCTGTAATCAACATATTATTTCTAATCGCAAAAACCTTCGGCACAATTTCACCGAATAAAAGCAGCGCAATCGTAAAAACAGCAATTGCCAGTCCAACGCCCACATTGCCAAACCATTGAACAGCAATTAATGTCACAATTACAGACGCAAGCGTATTCACAGTCATGTTACCAATAAGAATGGTGATTAATGTACGACGCGGGCGATCTAATAAGTCGTTCACAATTTTACCGATAAAAGGGTGTTTTTCCGAAATCCGCCGGCGCTCAATCCGATTGAGGGAAAAAACTGCAGTTTCTGAAGCAGAGAAAAATCCGGATAAAATGAGTAGGATACCTACAAGAAACAAAGAAGAAAATAAGCTCATAATGACTTCCGGTATAATTGATGTTGGTCAATCACGCGACGCGCTGCCTCTGGGACCCACCGCTCAAGTGATTTTCCTTGCCGAACTATTTCACGAATGCGGCTTGAGGAAGTATCAATCGCATCAAAGCGAAGAATTTGTATCGAATCTGAAATCAAACCGCCTTCAAAACCAGGACGGGTGGCAACAACTAATTGGCAAAGCGATTGAATAATATCGATCTCTTTCCACTTTTTAAGGGAATGGGCCCAATCTCCTCCAACAATGAAATAAAGTTCGTTCGGAAGCGGAAACTCCCTTCGAAATTCGCGAATGGTGTCCACCGTGTACGAAATCCCTCCACGTTTTAATTCGACATCTGAAACACGGTACTCAGGAATTAATTCTACAACTCGCTCAACCATTTCAAAACGTAAATGGGCAGGCGTGGTGCATTTTTCTGCTCCCACGGTAGGTGGCACGGAAGATGGAACAAAGTAAAGGAAATCGAGCTTTAATTCACGTAAGGCGGCGTGGGCGAGCGCTAAATGGCCGACGTGAATCGGATCGTACGTTCCTCCTAAGATTCCAATGCGCATCGGTGTTTTAAGTTCGAATTTGGCCGTTCCCTTTTACGACATATTTATAAGAAGTAAGCCCCTCAAGCCCCATGGGGCCGCGGGCATGAATTTTATCGGTTGAAATACCAATTTCTGCACCAAAACCATATTCGTTTCCATCAGAAAAACGTGTCGAAACATTCACCATGACAGAAGAAGAATCCACGTTGGCAACAAATTTTTCTGCTGTTTTTTTATTCTGGGTCACAATTGCATCCGTATGAGCTGAACCATATTTTTGAATGTGCTCGATGGCTTGATCAGCATCTTTAACCACTCGGATCGCAAGAATTTTATCTAGATATTCCGCATACCAGTCAGATTCACTGGCCGCGCGTGCGCCGGGAATTAAACGCTGTACAGCTTGATCTCCCCGCATCTCGCAATCAGCTTCCCGAAGCATTGCGGCATATTTCGGAAGAAATTGTTTTGCAATGCCTTGATGGACAAGAAGTGTTTCCATCGCGTTACAAACTCCGGGACGCTGGCATTTTGCATTAAAAGCAATCTGAAATGCCTGGTTCAAATTTGCATCACGATCCACATAAACATGACAAACGCCTTTGTAATGCTTGATCACTGGAATGCGGGATTTTTGCGCAATGCGCCGGATGAGCGCTTCTCCTCCGCGAGGAATCACGAGATTGATGAGACCTTCAAGCTGCAACAATTCATCGATCACCTGGCGATCAGCCGTTTGAACCAGAGTTACAGCTGCTTTCGGTAAATGGTATTTCGCAATCGAACGTTGATAAATCGCGGCAATGGCTTGATTCGAAAAAAATGCTTCGCGGCCGCCACGCAAAATTACAGCATTTCCACTCTTAAGACAAAGAGAGGCGCATTCAGAAGTCACATTAGGGCGCGATTCATAAATAATGAGGATGGTTCCAAGTGGAACGCTCACTTTTGAAATTTGAAGCCCGTTCGGGCGGCGCCATGCTTTCAAGACACGGCCGATTGGGTCACTCAACTGAGCAACTTCTGAAACTGCGGCTGCCATTTTCTCAAGACGCGGTTGATTGAGCATCAAACGGTCTTTCATCGCATTTGATAAATTGTGTGTGTCTGCAAATCGAAGATCTCGATCATTTGCGCGTTTGATTTTTTTCCAATCTTTGGTGATTGTGCGCGCAACATCCTGCAAGATTTTATTCTTAAGCACGCTTCCAACCATCGCCATTTGGATAGATGCTCGATGAGCAGCTTCGGCAAGCAATTTTGTTTTATGGGTAAGGTTTGTCATTTCTTTACTCCAACATAACCAAATTATCCCGATGGATGACTTCTCCATCATGCTCATAACCAAGAATTGAAAGAATCTCAGC